>JBBRRH010000063.1:0-22186 GCA_038201105.1 Nitrososphaera sp.
AAGTTTCATGGTGGTAGATGGAATCCAGGTAGTCTATGACACTGTAAATTTCATCAACCCAGAACAGTTCACGATTGCAATCTCAAAGTATGACGATGCTTACATGGCGCAGCGATTCATTGAATACTTTAAAATGTTATCAAAAGACGCAATTACTCCCGATCTCTTAGTACAAAAACGTACTAAATAAACCAGGATAAATAACACAAAACGAATCATAAAATTAATCTACTAGACGAGCAATAGTCATGTCTGAACAAAGAGAATATCCAAAGTTCTGTTGTTCTTTTTTAGAGTAATGATTAACCCAGTGTAGATAAAGGTAGGCAAAGTATTTGTGTTTAAGGCAGTTCATCTGCAAAGGTACTAGATCAGTAGCTGGTTTAGCTTCGCACGAAATTTCTCTCTAGCTGCTAGTACATAGACAAAGAAAGGTAATGAGGCAAATTAGTGGCAGACTTGAAATGGAATAATAACTTGGTAACAAATTCGAACAAGCCCGATGTATAACCTTAAACTTCCTTAATATTCCTTGATAACCCCGGTAATGATTGTTAGTTGTATATGTGCAACGGTAATAGAACATCAACATCGGAGTTAGCATTGTCTTGCCCTTTCCCATTGATATTAATGACCTGCCGGCATTCTTACAAATTCAGTTTGCTAGAGCACAAATCGAGAAAACTGCCGCTAAGAAATTGGTATTTGTTTCAACCGTTTGCCTTCTTGGTTTAAGCCAATGAGATACTATGCACTGAATATTTGACACCCCGATAAATCAGAAGGAATGTCCCAAATGTAGTCAAAGGTGGAAAATTTGACTCACTTTCTTTTAGATCACGCTCATTTACATTCACTATATGGAACTTTAATGATTGTGCCCTTGATTGCTCAATATTTGTAAAGGTATACTAGTTGCGCGGTGAGCTATCAATACTACAGTTGAACGGAATATATAAATTGACTTAGATTTGTTCAAGAAATATGAACAAATTGACATTCGTGGCAGTGTGTTTAGTGCTGTCATTCGGAATTAGCTTCGCAATGATCACACCATCTGTGATGGCACAACCAACATACATGAACCAAAGTGGAATTAACATGTCAGCTCCAGAGACAGCTGAAAACGCCGTTCCTGGTAACGACACCATGATCCTTGAAAACGATACCAGTATTGGCAATTCTAACAACACCTTACTTAACAGCATGGGAACAAACGAAAATCAAAGTAATTAGAAAACTGGAATAGGGTTCAGCTCTTAGCTACCGTCGGCTGCTGTATCCTCAAAGAGCGGGGGTGACTGAGAGTATGCTCACCAGACCCTCCTGCTATTTTGTTTATCTATTGTCCAGTTCGCACTATAGAATTATACCCTTCTATATTATCATCTCTAGCGTTTGTCATTATTTCCCACTGAATAGTGGTGTAAGAGTAATTGTTTAATTATTCGTGACATGACTGAATCCAATTAAGAAGTTGGTGTGAATAGAATCTAAATTTGATCTTAGTTACTAGTGGTCATATTAGATTTGAGGTATTCTTAAACTTTGGATATTTTCTAGATTTTAAGCTGAAATAAGCTTTTGTATTAGTTAGTTCAATTAATATTGTTAAAGCTATGTATTATGATGTGTTGTGTAACCAGATAATGGAGTCAGACCCGAAGGTTCGTTTCGCTGGTGTGTGTGATGAAACTGGTGAAATAATATGTGGTGGTCAGCGCGAAGGAATAGAAAATATACTTTCAACAGAAGAAACGAGAAGATCAAATTTACAAGCATTAGCGAGGTGGGGCTTACGTAATGCCCTGGCCCCAAGAACTGGAAAGGGAAAATATGCGATGGCAGAGTATGAAAAAATAAAGCGTATTACAATACCTTTAGAAGATGCTCATCTCCTTTTAGTAAGCACAGAAGTTGAAGCCGACCACGGAAAGATAATTAATAACATACTGAAACTGCTTAAGACTTGATGTCAGCATATTAACACCAGCTCTTGTAGGTTGTGTTGCAAAAATAATTAAAAAAGCCTAAAGTCAAATACTGAGATATGCGATTGTCATAACTATCACGTTCTATACTATTTTGTATAGTCACTCAAACTGCAAGTTAACCTATTTCAGGGGCCGTTCTCATGGAATTCTGGCGTGACGAATGTGTGAGAATATTAATCCTTGATTACGGTCGGGGATCGTTGTGAAGCCATTGGATAGTAGTTCAGTTAGAAAATGTTAGATTTGAATCAATGCCAATACCCACTGACCAGATGATTAGAAAATAGCTCGATAACCAGTATAATTCCTTTAATTGGTATCTATATCTTCTTAATCAAATCATTAGAAAAGCAGATAAATTTACGCGCTTGTACGTCTCTGTTCGTGTGAAGCCCCTCTGCCTGTTACACCACCAGTATAATCTCCAGCAATATCTATAACTTCTTCTAGGTTTGACAATTCCTTGAGGAATTCCAAGCTAAGTCTCTGATTTACTACATAATGGGTGCCGTTATCGTGTATGGAAGGAACCATCCCTGTTTTTTGCATGATGTAGTCTCTCATTTTCTCAACATCAGTTCCCGGTTTTGTAAATATTTCCACCATGTAAAATGGAACTTTTTCAGGATTTTCCTCTATAGACATCAATAAGGAATGGACAAGGGTTGGGTCTACTTTAGGAAAATATGTTTGGTACAGAGTCCGTAGTCCTAGAAAGACACTTTTTATTTCTCTTAATTCTGACAAAATATGATAATAGTAAGGTGTTTTTAACTATAATAGTTTTTTGACCAAATAATGAGCAGTTTATCAGTTCAATGTTTTATATTCATATAATGTTCATTCGTAGAAGCAATTTTGGGTAGTCCATCGGGGACCCAAAACATAATCGGTTAACATTCTTATCATGTCATCTTTATTTAAATTCAAATCATGAGTAATTGTGGTTTACCGACGCAAGATCCAAATAGAATTTCAACTTTGTCACTTGAAATGTGAGTAACATAAAATATTCACAAGTTTAGATCGAATTCATTAACGGTCATCCTAACATATCATACTAATGCATGTGGTCAATTTTCAGAACAACGAGTTTCAAATTTACTATATATTCATTATAAGGGGCGTTAGGATTTGACGCTAATTGGAGGCCAATCTTCATTTGTGTGAAGTAGATCTTAACATCGACCTAAACTTGTTAGATGACTGACACAATTGGAAAAATAGCACATAGATAATTTAGACTTAGACTTAGGATAGTCTTGATCTGGTAACTAATACATTCGTTCCACTTTTGAATATTCTCACTCTTAGAGGAGCTGCAGGTTCATAATTCTCCATGACTTTTGATGCTTACCTTTACGTTGAGCCTAAAAGTATAGATGTAAAAGTTATCGTTTGTACTATAAGACGCCTAGCCAAATTCCTTATTATTGACATTATTCTGTCAATGAGAAAAGCTGCGGCTATGCACCAGGCTGATATTACGGGGATCAAATGAAAATACTGGGTATAAAATATTGACGAAAAACACACGAATGGTAAAATCCAGAGCATAATGGTATAATCCTTCTTTAATATGCTGTATGCTATGCCCAAAAACCCGAGTAACATGAGCACTGGATCTACAATAATGAAACTCTGAAATATGGCAATAATGCCCTCCGTTGCTCGAGTGCTCTGAAGCCAAACATCGGAAACCCATAGATCAAACTGATTGTCGACAATGCTTTGAATTGGCCACAATGATGGAATAGCGATTACTGGAATAAACCAATGGACTACCATGTTTTTCATTCCTAACCTAATCCCGGCTTTAGACTTAGGTATAGAACTATAATATGCCAAGTAAAGGACCAATGGAATCATTACGACCATCGAAATCTTAATAAATATTGATAATCCCAAAAAGAAACCAGATAGAAGAACAGCAATATTTCTGTGGTTTTGTTGCTCTAATTTCTTTGAGAATATTGCAAAAAATACTGAAGATAGAAAAAATGGTAGCAAAATTGAATCAAGCAGTACTCGTCTAATAAACCACGTGATTGGCATCACGGCGAAGAGTATTGCTGCCAATGCTGCAACTCTGCAATTATAGCGAGTCTCACATATATTATAAACCAAGAGCGTGTCGAGTACGGAAAGAATCCCCATCCAAATTCGGGGGAGTAAATAGAGACGCTTTATTGATTCAACTGAATCATCTAGATTATTATTACCATTAATATTGTAATTATTATTATTATTACTATGGTAAATATGCGTTGTATCTGTATATCCACTCAATTTAAAGAGCATTCCAAGAAAAACCTGACCGAAAACGGGGTGGCCATGAAAATATCCTTCTTGAGGATTGTTAGATTGCAAAAAATGCAAAGCCTTTCCAATGTAAACTCCCTCGTCATAAAAAAAGGTCTGGAAATCCTACCGGGTTCAATAAATGTGTGATTGCTGCGAGTACTAGAGATAATATGATGATAGTTAGTCTGTTTCTTTTGATATTCAAAGAAAATATACTTGTTGTCTTTTGTCCAACCGTCATTCTGTCTCCTTCCATGTTTATACTTAAATATTAATTAGCTTTTAAGTTCCTGATCACTATACAACAGTAGTCAAGAAAATAAATTGGAGGGTGCATATACTTCTTTGTTCGTAATCACATTTCTTTAAGGAAGTAGGAATTGGGCCATTTAAAGAAAACTAACGGTTACCAATATAGAGGAGTACATATAACTGACCAACCAAAATAGACTCATAACCAATGCAGATAATGTAACTCTCTAACTTGGTGATGTAATGACACCCTCATCAATAGTAGTTATCCCATGGAATTGAGTGTAATTCAGGATATGGTTATGGAAGATAGGACATTCTCTGCAGATTGAAACCAGTAACTGCTGTTTCATGTGGGTTGAATATTACAAATATCCGAGGTATGGAAACAATTTAGTTTTAATTACGAATCCTCTTGATTTCCATAAAAACCATTATGCCATGTTGATAGCTTATTATGTTCGAGCAATATTCCTTAATTTGTTATGACGAAAGCATCGATTGATAGATGCGAGAAGCGAGAATTCTTATTAGTTGTTGTAACGTAGAAAGTAGTAAGGACAAGGTTATTAATCGATGGGAAGATGGGATGATGGATCGGGACAATTTGCGGGAGGAGGCGGTCGGACAGGCAGAAGTAGAAGGAATTATGCTAGAATCGCTAAATTCGTGATTTTGGGAGGGTTTATCGTGGTTGGAATAATTGTTTTATCCGTGTTTATATCTAGGTCAGGATTGATTATAGAAATCAGAGAACAGAACGAAGCAATGGGTGCGATTCAGACAATAAGTGTAAGGATTTCAAACAACAAATTTGATACACTAAACGATGTAACTGTACAATTCGGCGACAATGGAAAAATCCGCAGCGTGGGAACGATTGGTCCCTTCTCGTCCATAATGATTACACCCGACCCGAAAGATTTGAATTTTGAAAAGGTTATAGTAAAGGGAAATGGTGGAAAGGCAGAAGCAGTGAAGTTTAGATAGTGTAATTGAGTAATGATAAAGAAAATGATCAAATAGTGACTTTTATACTCTTTTTAGGTAATGATTTTGGTATCCCCTCATCCGTGCGATTTACAAAACAGATAATAGACTAATATTCGCATCCATTTTCCAAAAATTGTTTTATCAAATATTCCATTCAATAAATCATATCTGGAGTTATTTTTGAAAATTGTAACTTACTCGATAGAATCTTAATTAAGATTGCAACTTGACAGAATGATTAATCACTTGATTTTAAATATTTATCCAAAAATCCCTAATCAATAATGGAAAACGCAATTAAATCTGGGAATATGCTCTTCAGAGATTAACACTAAAATGAGGAACGCAAAAAAAGAACTGTGAAGTGTCATTACCCGCAATTCGGAATATCGGATTTAAACAGAACGTATGCTAAGTTTGCAACTTTGGCATATTGACGAGATAAATGGAGATAAGCCCATTAAATGTAAATCGGCTAGATTAATAGTTTGATTTTTTCCGAATACTAAATTGAGCCATGTGAAAATGAGTAAGAAAAAGTTGGGGTTGTATCATGGCATAGTAATAAATTAAAATTCAAGCGCCATTAATTCAGTTTTAGATAAGGATAAGTTTATACTGCATCATGTTCTATATAAATACGTGATAAATTTCAATTTTTTCAAGAAAAAGAAGCAAGCAGAGCCTGCAGTTAAATGCGAAAAGTGTGGTGCGACATTCCAAAACGAGGACATGATGTATGCACATCTCAAAAATAACCATCCTCAAAATGAAGGGACAGAGGAGAAAAAAGGAGAATAGTTACACAAAGCAAATAGAGGGAACTGAAGTTAACAATACCACTTTTTTAAATTTTTTCGAGGTGTAAATGCCAATGTATGTTCTTACTATTGTTGTGGGTTAAACTGTGAAATCAACTGCGTGCATACTCTTAAAGATTGATCAAGGAGACACCTTTAAGACATGTCATGTAGAGCATCTAAATATCGATACCATAAAGCTGGATTTGAAATAGTGAGGAGGAGCATGCTTGTTATTCAATCGATGTTACTAGATCAAGTTTGCTTCGAGAATTTCTGAAAAGACATGTAGTGACTCGGATCCAAATAGATGTCATTTATCTGCTGGCATTTTCTAGAATTATAGAAAGTAGGGATATAATCTTCTCTACTGCCCCGTCACAAAATGACTTTATCATGATTATCTATCATAGGAATTACCATACTCTATGCATTGAACAAATTACACATATCGGATGACTATCCGTTGGAAATGAGTGATTATTCCAATTATAGTAACAACTAAACTTGTCGTGATGAGTAAAAAAGTATCTTAAATAAATAATCGTATTATACATTGATCTTTGAAATCCACTCTTGACAAGAAGTAATTCAATAGACTTGCTTAATTCTTGCATCCAAAGCGACTGCAAAACCTACTTATTTTGCGACAATATGTCCTAGTTTTCGCCCTTTTTGAATTTATTGCAATGGAAGAGTAATTTTAAATTAGAAAAGTTAAAGAATTTTAACGAATTATTATATCATTGTTGTCATAATTTGAGTGTAATTGCAACCAAATAAGATCATCTTAATAACTATTCATTTATATATCGATTTAGGTATGCATTTTCATTCAAGAATGTCGTTTACCATAACTTTGATTTGAAATGAAAGAATTAGACTTCCTCAATCAAATATGTCTTGACACGCTTTACTCCAACAAATCCGTAAAATACGTGGGTGTAATTGATAACAATAGGAAATTACTTGCAGGAAAATTCAGAAATGAGCTACAAAATTCTATGATCAAGAATCCTCCAAATAGGTATAACAATGCTAAATGCTGCTCACCAAAATTCTATTTCGATATTTTAGGTTTCTCTAACTTTGAATTAGTACTTGGTTCAAATGTGGACCAGCACATATCTCTCGAATCAGATATTATGGATCTGGTTGTGATTCCACTGACGAGTCACAAAGATAAATATCTGTGTATCTACCTTGAACCCAAAATTTTAGACCAAAAAATGGCAGCTAAATTATCAAATATTTTTTGATAACCATCGCTCTTAATGTTTGTACACAAAGTAAAGCTAAGTGATGGGATTCAAGTGTAGATCATATTTTAAGTAAGGCCATAACCTAAGATACAGGATGCAGCAGTGAGTGGTTTCAGCCCCAAGAATCAAAATCGTGATAGTGATGAAATAAAAGTAAGAACAAAGACCTTATTAGATCACTTTAAAAAAAATTATTTAGCTAGTAAAAGTAATGAATTTACATCAGACGCGATTGGAAATATGCTGGTATGTCTATCCACTTATGAGAAGATATTTGAGGGTTTCCTTCTAGTATCTGAAAAGCGAAAGATGCCGCAAGAAATGACTGACGGGTTTGTCAAGTGGGCCACTGATCAGTTAGACGAGCTAAAAATAATCCTAAATGGAATTTATGAAAAGAGGGATATGAGGTAGTCATAAGTACAGAAATTAAGAAATGATTAAGTTCGGTCTTCAGTTTTTGTTCAACCCACACCTTGCAATTTAAATCAATAACTTCCGATACTACATTCTGCTGATTTTGCGCCGTCTCTTCTAAATCATCTTCAAATAGCACTTTGTAAAAACAGCATTTAAAACACTCAAGATTCATAAATTTCGGTTAAAATTATTCATGTTTTAAATACCTTACGAGAAACAGTCAAGCCTTCTAAACTTGACCAGACTAGTCAGTCAATAACTTTTTTAATACAATCCTGGCTTTCCGTCTAATATGAGTTTCACCAAAGACCAGAAATGCAAATGTGGGAACAAAACCTTTCGGGTAGCAAAAGATCCTATTGGTCAGGATAACTTGTCCACATTTCACATTGCTTGTGCACAGTGCGGAGAACATTTCCACAGTTTCAAAATCTGATTTCGTAGTTAATAAAAAATTATACCATCATCATTTCTTAACCATTCCATCATGGATGGTTAAATTATTCCACAGTTACAAAACCTTCCTCCTTCTGGCAATAACAATCTCTGCTGTCTGTCTCCTTGATCCCGAGAGAGGTTATGCTCTTTCATCACCAACGGAGAAACTCGGAATAGAACCTCAGCCTTTGACTAGCATCTTTAAGAGTAATCAAGATTCTGTGGTTCAGATAACAAGGCCGTCTCCATTTCCTCCTGCAATTCCTAATAACACAGACCAGAATACTACCGCTTTAGGGTCTGGATTCATTTATGATATAGAAGGTAGAATAATTACAAACAGTCATGTTGTTGGAGATTCTAAATCTGTGGATGTAACGTTCATTAATGGAAGTAGGTATTTTGCGAAAGTAATTGGCAAAGATGTATTCAATGACATTGCTGTTTTGGAACCTGTAAATTTTAGCGGACCGTTCCAACCACTACGAATGGGAAATTCTTCAAAACTGGAAGTAGGAGATCAAGTGATCGCCATTGGTAACCCATATGGATTGGCGGGTTCAATGACATCTGGAATAGTGAGTCAATTGGGGAGACTTATGACAGCTCAGGGTACTTCTTTTGCAATCCCAGACATGATACAGATAGGTGCTCTCATTAATCCTGGTAACTCTGGAGGACCGTTAATAGATCTAGATTCCAGGGTCGTTGGTATGAATACCGCAGGGATACTGTCTGAAAAGGGAGGCTTTTCGGGAATCGGACTCGCTATTCCTTCTAACGCAATTACTAGGATTGTCTCATCAATAATTGAAAAAGGAATTTTTAGTCATCCGTGGATGGGAATAGCCGGACAGACCTTGACAACAGATTTGACTAATCTTTTTCAAAATCTGAGTGGGAACTTCCAAGGTGTGTTTATAGAATCGCTCGTGAAAGATAGTCCTGCGGATCGCGCCGGAATGAAAGGAACACTAACGGATCAATATGGTCAGAAACATGGAGAGGATATAATTACTGGTGCAGATGGGAAGAAGATAATCTTCATTGATGATTTAGTTTCCTACATTGAAGATAACAAGAAACCTGGTGATCAAATAACTATAACAGTTCATCGTGATAGTTCCGATCTTGATCTTAAGATGACGCTCGGTGAAAAACCATTCCCAAGTGTAGTAAATAGAACTACTTCACCAGAATACCCATAATTTAGTAATACCAGTTTAAATCATAAAGATTCTGATGCATTCGTTAGAATTAAGATCCATACTACTATGCACGTGGATACAAGCGTGACATTAGATAATCGGATATCTCATACCGGGAGATTAAATTTTTTGTATTAGGACATCCCATTACAATTCTAATAATTCTATTACGAAGAAAGTCCGGCTGAGGGATTGTTATGCTGATTTTCAAACTGGCTAACTAATGTCCAAATACAAATTGAATTCCAATACTCCCTACATACAGCGAGGCTAAAATTATGCCGGTGCCTAAACCTATATTCCTCTTTGACATTAAACCTAGAGCAATCAAAGTTACGATAGTAACGAGTGATATTTGAAAAAGCAGTAATGGCGTTGGATATATTGAAGAATAAAAACCTCCATGAAGCATTGCTCCGTAAACGGCGACTGCTAACAACAAGGTATTATTTAATATCTTGGATCCCAATACGTTGGCGATGGCGATAGACGCGCCGTGACCGCCCTTTCTTGCCAAAAGCATTAAGGAAATTTTTTCAGGCATCTCTCCAGCTACCGGACTTATTATTACAGCTAAAATCACTGCCGATATGCCTACGTCTGCTGAAAATCCTTCAAGGGAATGGATGAAAGGTTTGGCCCCAAGAGCAATTCCAATGGTGCCAGCTAGAAATATGATAATTGCTACGGCCATTTGCCTCCGGATCTTTATAGGTCTCCTGAATAGGGGGTTCACTTTGGATTCTGCCGAACCACCTGCTGTTTTTTCTGACTTGGTAGTATATGGCTTCTCCAGTTCTCTGTGGGATTTCTCCTTTGCCATTTCTACGAATGCCATAACAATATATGCAATAAACATACCAAGAAAAATTACGCCATCAATGTAGTTGTATCCATCGAGAAAAATAACTGCACTAACTACTGCGGTAATTAAGAGGAATATTTTGTCTAACTTGAATGCAGTTACATCAATAGATTTAAGGGGTATTTTTGATAGTTTTGTAGTAGCTATTAATAACATTAGTGCAAGACCCAGTGTCATCATTAATAAATTACTTCCTAATCCAGAGGCTATTGCCACGCCGTATGAACCACTTGCCGCGGCGTATAATACAATAATAATTTCCGGAAGTGTCGTGGCTACACTCAGAACGGTCCTTCCTACGAACTTTGCCCCATATCTGAATGAAAGATGTTCCGCTCCATAGGATAGTAGCCAGCTTGAGAAGGCCAGCTCCGCAAGCCAAAGCAACATCATCACTAAATTATTACTGTCATCCACCAACCGCAGAACAAGAAAGAGAATAAAATAGGGAATATAAATTAAGATATTTTCTCGTAATCAGTATTTCTTCCTATATATCTAGTATATACTTACTCGGATCAGAGGGAACCAAAGAAGATGCCACGCGGTCCGAGTCACTAGAACGCGAATCTCTTCAAACTACGACCACCTAAAAGTTGGCTTCCCCAAGCAATTATGGGTTCTCGATTTTTATGCAGAGTGAGTAGTATTTCCATTAGTATTGAACTTGAAATAAATTACCTTGGGTCATTTTTTCGTGTCGGACATCATTTTAGGTTACAGGTATCTTGCTAGTATGTGGCAGTGGTATTTTTAAAGTTACAACGCCATTTACATAGGTAGCTTTGCTGTTAATATTCTCTTCATCTGCGATTGAAATTGGTAAAGGTATTCTTTTTTCCACGTGCATCGGCCTTTGCATATAATGAACCGTCGTAAAATCTAGTCCTTCCGCAGTTCTTTTTGCCTTGATAGCTAAGATGTCCTTGTATATGCTGAGATGAATATCTTTTTTCTGAAAGCCTGCTAAGTCAATAACTACTATGAGTTCTGATCCTTCTTCGTAAACATCCACAGGAGGCATTACAAATTCATAGAACTCTCTTGAACGGTTCCCGATCTCTTTAATTAACTCCTTAGCCATGAATAGACCTACACCCATGATATTGGTTGCTACCGTTCCTATAAATTCTTTATTTTTTTTTTGGAACTGAGTGTCTAACTGAGGTGAAAAGTTAGGTGCACGCTTAGAGGCAAAATGATCTTTGTGTTAATGTTTATAACACAAATAGAATATTCTAAACAAATTAGCTGTCACGGAATTAACCAATCAATAAATAAATTATTCAGATCAGGGGGAATTGGTGGAAAACGAAAGGATATGAGAATTTCCAAATCAATAGTAAAAGTACATCGTATAGTAGGAATAATTTACGCCCAGCTTAATCTTAATCTGATATGGTCACTGCATGATAACCCGTCTTGCATATAGGGCATGACGCATGATCGCAAACACATTCAACGCAGAACTGGTGTGCATCGTAAAACGCACATATGCTATCAAAATGAAGACAATTTTCACAGACAACATGCTTGAGACAAGGATCTCTCAAGGTAGTTCCAATTGTCAATAATTGTGATATATAAACGCCCTATATATGATTAATGTTTTTTTTGAATCTGGGTCATACGTTTCTACTGATTAGGTTGTACATTCGTTTGGCTCATGAAATATGTATCAGAAATCTTCTACCTTTCACCGATAGCATTTTTTAAGACAATTGAAATTGTTTTTCTTGTGTACTCACTCCAAGTTCCAAGAATTGATATGCTTGCAGGAATTGAACTTTATTCAACCAAATTTGAAGGAATCGGAGGTCATATTAAGGATAAGAATGAAGATTTCGAAGTTACAGAGATCTTACATAATTCAGTATTCAAAAAATTTTCCAAAATCAAGACCAAAAAGAATAGGTTTCCGCTTTATGTTTTAGAGAAAACTGGATTGGATTCTAATCATGCCCTGATTGAGATCCGAAAAGAGCTAGGAATACATGTGCGAGTACTTGGAATTAAAGATTCAAAAGCAGTGTCGTTACAGTATTGTACCAGTGAGCAAGATACAATACAAAATGTTAGCACAAGACATACGAAGCTAAGATTGATTGGATATACAGAAGAATCTGTCAGAAAATCCCACATGGTTGGTAATAGGTTCGATATAAGAATACATGAAACCAACAATAATAACATTTCAGATTTTTCTGAAGAATGTCGTTTCATACCGAACTTCTATGGCTTACAGCGTTTTGGAAGTGCCCGACTAGTAACACATTTGGTAGGCAGACAAATCCTTAAGCGAGATTTTCGAGGTGCAGTAGATTTGCTGCTTTGTTATACCACCGAATACGATTCAGAATTCAGCAAGGAAATAAGAGAGAGGTGCCAGGATCCACAAAATTATCAGTCCGTATTACGAAATATGCCCCGCGGAATGGACATAGAGCGGCTGATTTTGACTGCGCTTGTGAATGGAAAAAAACACATTTCAGCCTTGCGGGAGATACCCATCAACATTAGGCGACTATTTGTTCATGCTTACCAGGCATATCTTTTCAATAAGTGCTTGAGCACTGGCATAACGGAGGGGGAAAATGTTACCGAATGTAAAGTCGGAAATTTATGTTTTGAGATTGAGGATCAATCTAATTTAGGAAAGTTACGAAAATTTGTTGATAGCATGAATCCTGACAAGGTGGTTCCAGCCACACAACTTGCTGGTTACTCGCTGCGCAAGTTCAAGGATAGATTCGAAGAAATAATGTTTGGAATACTATCAGGGGAAGGCTTGACGCCCAACAACTTCTTCTTAAGGGAGATGCAAGAATTGAGTGTTGAAGGGGGTTTTAGACAGTTACCCCTTATGGTAAAAGATATCGATTACGAAAAGACTGGAGGATTAAAGTTTAGGTTACCAATAGGCGCGTATGCGACAACGCTATTGCGAGAACTAATGAAACCATCAAATCCGATTAAGGCCGGCTTTTAGGCTAGAAAGACAAAGATGGTTTCCAGATCTAAAATTAGATGATTGAGTTTAGAAGTTAGATGATTAAAAGAAAGGAAATACCTCGTATGCATTGATTCGCAAAATGCTGTCACTAAGTTGGCTTCCTGGTAGCTGGATACACGTTGTTCGACATGACACCAAAATCGAATACTATACGCAACTTGTTCCAAACATAAATATCACTAAATGTACCTTATTTTATTTATGCTTGGCAGTAGAGACTATCCGAAGCTAATACAAGATAAATTGATGCAAATTTACTCTGCTGGGGTTAAGCATAAACAATTGGACTCGGATACGATTGATGTAGCAGAGGCAATCCAATGCAATAGATTATCTTATTATGAAAGGACCGAGCCTGAAAATGATGCCCTTCCCCAGATAGTTCAGAGAATTTCAAGACTAGGCTTTCGGGATGCCATGGGAAGTAAAGCTGCAGAATACAAGGTGGAAAATCTAACTTTAATTGTGACTCCTGACCTAGTTTTTGAAAAAGACTTCGTCGTCAATTTCTATCCTGTTTCGACCCTTCCCGATTCACTTCTTCCAGGGGATATGCTTTATACAAATGCATGTTTGTTTGCTCTTGAACGGGAAGTAGGAGTAGTTGTCTATGTCACGCCAGACGGACAACAAACGCAATTTTTTGTAGGAAAAAGCAACCGAATGTTTGAACAGGTCGTAAGAAGGGCAAGAATTCTTAGTATATTGCTGGGCGAACGAAAGACGCCAGTCATAGAGCCAAGCCAATATTGTCTTACTTGCAAATACAATGATAGGTGTTTCCCGCAACAAAAGGACAACAGCCCCCAACTACTGGAAGACCTCTTTGGTTTGGGCAAGAAATAGCAACAGGAGTATTACCGAAGTAGAGGGAGCAAGATTACCCGAAACACTAAGAGAATGATTGTGGTGCTTATCCATTGTTCTGAATCAAACTTCTTAATTACTTCTGTTCCCAACATAATTCAGGAATTGGGCGCTAGTCCTAAATTTTTCTGTTGATTATATCTTCTACTTCTTGCACCAAAGACTACCCCTCCTAAGATAACGAACATTAATGCTGTTATTGCATAAGTTATCAACAGATCGGCCATGCACAATCTTTGCTGCACTAGAATATTTTTGTTTCTCTTTGAGAATCTTGTCTGAGAGAAGAAAAAAGGAAAGGTAGACAGATATTTCAATGGACAATAGATTTGATGGTTGGATAGACACTCCTCAAGGGAAGGTAAGTGAATAATTATTCTCTCCGCCTGATGACTGAAAACTAGAAGTTTGCTTGTAAGAAAATGTCCCGTTTATAATATAATGTTGGGAGCTCCCTACAGTACCATCCAAGTTAGTTTCACTTGGACCTTCTCTTTCGATCACTTTGCTATCCTTAACCATCATGCTGCCATTCCCTACAATGGGGAAAATGTTGGCTTGGGAACCCACAAACCCTGTAGGTTTTTCGCCAATGTCTCCTGAGACCATTCTTCCAGAGTTGGTATATAAATTGTAAGAAATAACTTCTAACATCACAGTAGCTTTGTTCGGATTAAAAATGTCAAAGATGACATTCACTTTTGCCCGAGTCTTATTTACAGGTTCTACATGAACATCTTTAATTGAAACAACTAAGGATCGTGCATCTCGCAATGCCTCTTCATTAAAAATCTGTTCACCCACGTTGACTGATGGCAATTTTAAATCCGGCAACTTTACACTTGAGAAATTTCCAACGCTAAGGCCAAAGTTATTTATAACTAAGACTATTCCCAAAAACGTTATTATCATAACTCCAGAGGCAATGTACACAACCCTTCTATTCAATTACTTAACAAAGATTTACTATGAAGCTATAATAATTTATGTTTAACATTCAGAAAAATTGATACAACCGCCTTACGCCAGATAGAATGAGTTATAGGATTTCCACTAATTTTGAGTCATAGCTACACAGAATGACTAAGATGAACGAATGACAAATTCTGATGACTTGTTTAGCCTATCTAAACACATTTAGTGTTATTATGATAACGGTTGATTCGAGTATAGACCAAAAAATTATTTAAAGAATAATTGAGTGGGAACTGTGATTGACATCCGAACATATTTCTTACGACTTCTGCGAGCATCCCCGATATATGGATGATTTCATCAGAGGATTACTAAAGCTAATGATGATCTCCAAAATCAATCCAACTGCGGACGCTGATAAAACTGAGATATCTTTCAACGTTCGTCAAACAAATAGACGAATGCGAACCATATGTAGTTAATTACCGTCGACAAACCTTGTACGCCAGATTTAGGACAATGGAGTTTACTGAGCAGAAAGTATTCCTCATTTGTGCGTAGGAATGACGTTATGATCGATGTTACAATAGAATCAGTTTCGGAAGAATCTGTCAAAATGTTCGATAAGCTGGCAATGAACCCAATAAAAATTCTGTGAGGTGAAACAGACGACCAAAGAGTTGTTCTCCATCCGCTCTATTTTCTGTATATTTATCGAGTCGATCATAAAACTCTCCCATCTCGAAGCATCAAGAGATGACAGCTTGTGTCAAAAGACAATTAGTATTAGAAACGTTACTATGACAAGTAGTTTTACTACTTTTGAATTAATAGTATCTAATAAATTGAACATATTAAAAGTAATACCTTCAGGGAAAAAACCTCCCCTCTAAGTATTCTTTTTAGTGAGTCAAAAATCTCAGATAGCATGCTTGCACTGATGTCGCAAACAATGGGTTATGGAAAATTTTGAACTAGTGAGATTTGATAAGTTAAACCCTATAACCCTAGCTACTGGCATTCACAAAGATAACAATAGTAAAAGAGTTTAGAGCCCCATATGGATTGATAATTTCTAATAACCTCCAGAATCCAAAAGGGAAGCCAAGAAGAGTACTGATACAGAAAGTATGACGGTTATTCTACCCAGAATCATTATTCTTGATCTTACAGTACTAATTTGTACTTTATCCATTTGTCGCATGCTTAATTTTCGTTCTGTATCCTTGTTGATGGTCTTGACATGAAATACATACGCGATTATTATGGCCACTACAAGTATTATTTTGATAAGAAGGATTATTCCATATTGGGATTGCCATAAACTTTCTGGATTTACCAAGAATGACCTTGCATTGTAAATTCCGGTCCCAACTAGTATGATGAAAGAAGGAATTGCTAAATTATTGAACCTTCTGCCAAACTTGATCATCAAAAGCAATCGTTCTTCCGTATTAGATGTTACATTCTTAAGAGCGGGAGCCAAGACAATGCCAATAAAAATTGAGCCTCCTACCCAAATTGATGAACAAATAATATGTACCCAGGTCGCTAAGGCCCCTTCAAGAGACATATCATTCAACCAGTAAATTGGTTGCCATATTATATGTTCCAATTTTTACAATTTTACCTACCTTATCAATTAATCGCAGAAGTAGTCTATTTTTGTTAGTGGACCGAGACAGAGTTTGGCGCTCGTAGACATGGAATATATTTGAGACACTCCATCTCACGTACATGTTTTTGAGCGCAAGACGAGTTGTCTTGTTCGGCGTAATTGCAGCAATAGTGGCTGTTATTGTCTTACTTCCAGCGATCCTTGTTACTCTGTCTGGACAAGGTATAACGGACATTAAAATATCACTAAACAGAGTTGAAGAGATGAGCCTAAATGATGCAAACAAAACGATTTCATTGAAAGTAGTCTTCGCATTCTTTAACCCTACTGACAGAGCACTGACTACCTCTAGAATTGATTACAACTTGACTGGCAATGATATTTTACTGGGTACAAGCACTTTATCATACGACGATGTCCCCCTAAATGGACGTCCACAACTATATCCTGGAAAGACCATTTTGCTCCAATCAACTTTCGTTTTTATACCTTCTGCAAAAACTTCATTTCTATTTGAAAAATTAGGCAAGGACCCAACTATAGCACGTTTAATGACTTGGTCAGTGAAAGGAGAAGCACAAATCGATTCGGCCTTTACAACTTTGCCTAAAGTATTCGAAAGCAGTTTACCCTGACTATTACAACAAACTTTTATCCCGACGGGGAAATCTCTAGATCGCCATTCAGCCTCTTGCCACCTTCACTTGCCACTGTTTTGTCAAAGCTGGCAATTACCCATTCTTCGATCCAGTTGCACCTAGACGGGCTGTATTGTGTCATTTCATCTTCAGAAGAGCAGGAGTGCTCATAAGAACAACTGAAGCACGGTGCACCCTCTACAGAAGTGATCTGAACAACCCTTTTCTTATGACCGTCAACCATAGGAGATTTCTTTACAATAAGTTTGTAGGTCCATCTTCCTTTGTGAAGTACCTTCTCCCTGGATATCAGTGACTGTTTTTCTAGGTTGCCCGCCAGCCTAGAACCGTCCCTACTATCCAATGAAAATTCTCTGCAGATTTCAGTCTGAAACACACCTTCATTGCCACTCTTAAGAATGGCTGCAAGCACATGATTAAACAGCTCATGTTTATTTCGTGTTAAGGATCTAGAATTAGCTACATCAGGCATAAAAGATAATGACTTTAACCAAACCATGATATAAAAATCTTGATATTTTCTAGACTTGTCAAATGCAAATATTTAATACAAAAAACATGCGGTCACCGGGATTTGAATTCCCGCCCCACCTTCATATTAAAGGCGGGGTCCCGGGTTGCGGGCTTTCTTCACCTGCATCGACGAATATGCAGTATTTGGAAGGCCAGTGTCCTAACCAAACTAGACGATGACCGCGTATCAAATGATATCCGGCTAGCATGAGGATATTAAACCTTAGGATTAATTATATAATCTGTTTAACTCTCTTTTTTATCAGGGAAGATATGATTTAGTAACAAATCTAGTGCCTTATTTTTTGCTTTTTCCTTGTAAAACTCAATTCCTTTTTTGGGCGTCTCCCTTTGTTTCTCTTCAACTATTTCCTCCATAGGTCTGTGGTCCAATGCGCCTTCAAAATGCGTTTGGTATCCGTTGAACTTTGTCTCGATAGCATCGTAAATTTCTCTGTACCAATGAGAGGCTATCACATAGACTGTTGGCGGATTGGCTCTTTCTTTTATATTCTTTAAAACAAACTCGAGGGCATCAGCTAATGTAGATTTGTCTGAAACAATCGTAATCTTTGATCCGTCGATGTAGTTACTACTGCATAACATTTGTTTTATTTCGTTTCCCAGACTTGCATCTGAAGAAACAAGAAGTATCTCGGTTTTGAGCTTATCTGGCTTTGATTTCAAAATTCTCCCATAAACGTTTGTACAGGTTTTTAGTCTTTCATTTAGATATTCGGGTATTCCATCAGGCTTTTTATCATCGGCCTTAAAATTAGCATATAGTACTATTAAGTTTCCTTCAGAGAATCTTGCTTGGGGCAATTTACTAATCAATCCATCTA
This sequence comes from Nitrososphaera sp., assembly GCA_038201105.1. Classification (GTDB taxonomy): domain Archaea; phylum Thermoproteota; class Nitrososphaeria; order Nitrososphaerales; family Nitrososphaeraceae; genus TA-21. The sequence continues at coordinate 18,967 of JBBRRH010000063.1, forward strand.
ATTTAATCTATTAAAAAGAAATACGCTTGTATTAAATTTCCGGTAATATAATATGATAATTTCTAATGACATATTGTGACCTACCATCGAGTGACCCTCTTGGGAGATATTAACTGTCGTTCAAGATCGTCAAGTCTTTGTACTGCTTCCATAATTTGCCTGAATTCAGAATAGGAATCCTCATGTCTTATCTTCTGCATAACTGCGATGGCCTCTTCTGCAGTAACTCCATGCTTCATATCATATTCTATTTGTTTGGAACAACTCGCGACGTTACTATACTTTTTAAAATTTCTTTTCTCAAATGAAGAGGCATCGTCAGAAAGTCCCTTAATGTAGCGAAGGAAAACCTTTTCAACGTGTTCAAGATGCCAGTCTCTCATTGCAAAGTTGTTGGGATTCATCCTTGCTATCTCTGCTTATATAGTCGAAAAGGATATTTAAGCCATTAGACACAAATTATCGAGCACGTATTGGATATCCATATTCCGACTACTATTCTAATATCGGAGACCCAGTAAGAATTGAACTCAGAAATTACAGGCTTATTATTAGTAGGATATTACATGTAGAATAGCAGCTATTTTGGATCTAGAATCATATTACTAAAATTACCTTAGCTTGGTCGGACAAAAATACATAGCCGCATCTTTAGTATAACTTGGCCTTGAACAAACCTACACAATCGCTCCTACCACCACAACAAGGATTTTATCATGCGTCAGAGAAAGTAGGATTTAAGGTTCAGTATTACAGACGGATAAACCGCAAAATCACAGGTAATAACTTAACCTGGTTTTTTCCAGTCCTGGGATTCTAGCAATTTCAAATCTCTCTTTCTCCTTGAATTTGCTGACTGTTGCGTCTATTCCAAGCTTTGTCGTTAGCAAGTTTTCTTGATCACTTGAAGGATCCAGACTTGAACCTTTAGCATTGCGCACGATTATCAAATCTCTATCAGCTTGACATCTAGTTGCTATTGCGTATTCCACCTGAATAGGATCTTTTGGATCAATGTCATCATCGACCACGATAGCCATCTTGAGCGATGGGTGTGCAGCAAATGCCGCTAAAATAGCATTCTTTGGCTCTCCTTCAAGTCTTTTCTTGATCTGGATCACTGCGTGGAGCCAATTGCATCCGCCCTCGGTTAAATGTACATTCTCCGTGGTAGGAACAACGTTTTTTACCGCATGATGGATTCTGGATTCGATAGGAATGCCCATGAGTAAGCGATGTTCACCGTAACCAGGAAGGATATCGTGGTAAATGCATTGGTCACGATAATATATTCTGTCCAGTTGAAAAACTGGTTGAATGCGCTTCATGTCATACGTCCTGAGCATCTCAACCATGGATTCGGACTTAGCTTGATCTAGAAGTATTCGTCCTTCCATGAGGATTTCCGACCGACTTGGGACCTGCAGGCCTGAGAGGGGAGCCTTAGTAACTAAGAGTCGTCCACCCATCAGAGCATTAGCAATTCCCAACTCATCTTCGCCATAAGATGCTTGGTAGGCAGATGCTATGGATATGGCCGGATGAGCACCGATAACTATCGAAACACGTAGGTCTTCTCCATGTTCTTTTGCGTAGGAATAACATCTGTGAAGATGTCGTCCTTCAACCATTCGGATCACCATAAAAGTATCGTTTAACCTCAACAATCTATGAGTGGATAAATTCTGAGATTCTGTTTCTTGGTTCTGAGCAAATATCAAAGAGGAAGTTATATACGGGCCAAAATCTTTCTCAAAATGAGTAACAATAGGCAAATCAAAGAGATTCTTGGCCTTCCTTTTCCAAATGACATCCTGAGAGGATTTTGGAGTAATTGGCCTCGAAACAGCTACATTTATCCTTTCATCTATATGGTCTTCGCTTCGGGCACCAATTGCAAGGGCAATTCTTTTGCGAGTCCCCAAAATATTTGCAGTCACCCTTAATTTGTTGTTCTTTATTGATTCAAACAGCACTGCTTGCCCCTTGTCCAGCCTACTAACTATTGCTGCAATTTCATACTTCGGACTTACTGTTTTTTTAATAGTGACAATTTCTTTTGAATGGTGTAATAAATTTAGGAATTCTTCTAATCCTGAAAGATCATTGATTTGTTTGTTTCTAGTCATTTTATCTTTTAGTATAGTTTCATCTCTTAATGAATTTGAGAATCTCAGCTGTAATGTCTTCCATATCTGAAATATTGAGCTGATTCTTGGAACTGAAATTCACTATGGCGAGTCCGTTTATCATCGATGCAACACGTTCAGAAACAGCGTTTAGGAACAACGAATCGGTAATACTGGGTATGACTTTGGCAGTACGAACGCTGTTGGCGAATGCTGTCGACACATATAAGCTTCCGAGTCTGTGTAAATCTTCTGATATTGACAAAACACAACCGTTTTGGAAATCTAGATATCTTACTAAGAAAACCCTGCCGGTTCTAGAATTTACTACAACTTCTTTACAATTTTGGGTAACTGCTGTGTCAGTCATTAGAATTTGTGATTTTTAATGTACTGCCATTGAAGTAATCATGTTCAAGAGTTGTTGATCTTTTCGTGCTCGCAGCTTGGCCTTGTATTTCAAATTCCTTGGCTTCGTTCTTAGACGATATCCACAACAAGGACACCACAGACCGTCCCATTTTATAAATATCTCACATATCTGACATCTCTTTTGACCACTAGCGTATCTTCCATGCCCAACAGGCTTTTGTGCTTTATGTCTAGTGCATATTCCCTTACAACTCATCTCAGAAATCTATATCCTCTACAATATATTATCATGTTTATTATTTAAGGATATTGCAAAAATTCTATCTTTGACAGGTTAGTTATGTCAATATTAGATACAACATTGCAATATTGTTATTTGACATTCTGGATTCTATTTTTCTCCATCACCTGAACGATGATTATTCATATCTTGCTTCATATGTTTAGACACTTACCTATCGTGATTATGTACAATAATTATTTTAATCTTAATGAGGGAAATTGATTATAATGTGTAACCTTTTTTCATTGCGATACTCTTTGCAGAAGACTCGTCTCTAATTCCTCTTCTATTAGAGCTACTCTTCCGCGAAGTACCAAACTCGTCCACTATCTCAACTCTAACATCGTTTCGGAATCGGGTCTTAATCTCAGAGGCAATACAATGGGCTATTGAAGTGTGTCCGTCTCCTATTCTAACAATTTTTTCTTTAGCATGT
>JBBRRH010000064.1:0-21785 GCA_038201105.1 Nitrososphaera sp.
TCCTGCCATTAATCCCAAGATCGCTCCATATATAAGATGGAATAGTAACGATCCTCCAATTATCACGGGATACAATCCAGTAAAATAATTGGCAATGTTATTCACATAAGCGTTGGGAGCAGAAGATAAGAATGCGTCCAAACTGGGCATTATTCCGAATATTGTAAGGGGTAAGAATAATACTGCCCACAAGGCCACTCCCACTATCAACCCAAGATATGCTCCTCTTTTTACGTTGTATGGAATAAGTTTTCTCCAGAATAATGCTATCTGTCCGAATATGTTACCTGCTACAGTACCAGTCAATATATGTAACCCAAGACCAATGTATTGAGCCGAGGCAGGATCGTTAAATCCGAGTGATAATCCTATTACCGCAAAAAAAGTGCCTGTTGGTGTACCTGACGCAGCGTCTACCAATATTAATAGTCCCGATATTGCCCATGCGGATATTAAGCCCGCGAGAGTACAGTATACTATCAACATTTTTGGTGTATTTTGCCATTCCATATCAGCACGAACTGGAATCAACTATATAAACTAGCGCCAACTTTTAATCCTAGTGCTAACTCATATGAATTGATCCTTGATTCAATTGTAAAAGAAGCTCGATACGCGAGGCATGTATTGAGACTCTAATCCAACCACCTTCAATTTGCTTTCTCTAATATACTCAAGGAAGAATTATTCATTTATCTAATTTATGTCGTATTAGAATTTGTGGAGTTGGTTGCTGAGATGGACATGGATGCAGGGGTTCATGAAAACCCGGAATGAGCTTCAAGCCAAGAGTAAATATCTGCTAAAACATGCTGTTGGATGGCCTATAACAACCCCTATAGTACTGGGCGGTGATATTTATCCAGCTTTGGGCGGTGATATACCGGGTAGCTTTGCGTATAGCTCGTTACAATCCTTAGCTTCAAATGTAACTGGTATCACAGTACCGCTTTCGGGACACTGGATTCCAGAAGAGCAGCCAAAGTTTGTAATAGATCAACTATTCAAATTCTTTGGGGATAGCAGTAAATGAGTTAATGCTGCTAGACACTATTTTATATTACTCGAATACTATTGCATGATATGCATAGTAATCAAGCAAAAGTATGGATATTAGGTGGCATAATGCTAGTCATCCTAGTTCTATTATCTAGCAGTTCAAAATTACCAACATCTATCCAAAAAGTCTTCGCATATGATGAAGATGGTTACATTAAGTTTGTAGTTTCTAAAGTAAATGAATCAAATACTAATAATAGTAATGCCACAGCAACGATACAAATACCTGAAGCCGCCAAGGGGCCTGCAATTCCCGCAAAGGGATACTTACTTCAGGAATTAGGTGGTAACTTGTATTCAGTTTCTGATGGCGCTTATAATACCATGTTCCTAGTGACAGATAAAGGAGTTGTAGCGATTGATGCTCCACCTTCTCTAGGCCAAAAATATTTGAAGGCAATAGCCGAAGTGACTGACAAACCAGTTACTTATGTCATTTACAGTCATGCTCACATAGACCATATCGGTGCTGCGGGATTGTTCCCAAGAAATGCTACCTTTTTAGCCCAAGATGAGACTGCTCGTGAATTACAGAGTGCTAAATCTGTAGCGATAAATGTTTCCATGGTGCCCCCGGTCCCTACTGTAACCTTTTCCAAAAATTATACACTGGCTATTGGCAATCAAACGCTGAAGTTGGACTACTATGGAACTAACCATCTACCGGGAAACATCTTTATCTATGCTCCAAATCAAAAGGTCCTCATGTTGGTAGATATAGTATTTCCAGGATGGGTTCCGTTTCCATATCTCGCCATAGCTAAGGATACCGAGGGGTTCATCAAAGCACATGATATTGCTCTGAATAATTATGACTTTCATACGATTGTTGCGGGCCATCTTACTAGACTTGGAACTAGAAATGATGTAATAGTACAGAAGGAATTCGTCTCTGACTTAGAAAACGCGGCTACCAAAGCGAACCAGGAGGTCCTTTTCAGCAAGGTTGCACAACAAGTAGGGCATTTTGATAATCCTTGGTTGATTTTCTCCAAGTATATCGATGCTGTTAACGAAAATTGTGTCCAAAATATGTTACCAAAGTGGGAAAATAGACTTGGTGGAGCACGGGAATTCATGTCGACTCATTGCTTCAGTATGACTGAATCTGAGCGGGTTGATCCTACTCTTCAGGCATTAACCCAAAGTAGTACCTTTATCTACAAGTGAAGTGGATATTCAAAGACTCGTAGAAGCAACAGCTTTATCTGGCTCAGTTAGAGCAGGTAGTATCATACGTAGATATAACGGAAGAATCTGCTCGGAAAGGAATGAAGGAAATAGGGATGACAGATTGGTTAATTGATGTTTGATGGAGTTCTATGGAATAATTAGAGCAGGTTATGCGACAGATACTACCAGTGCAATTGAAGAAATTACTGGACGGAAGCCAATTTTATTTTCACAGTTTTCAAAAGATTATGCAGAGGCTTTCAAGTAACGATTCGTCATTTACTAGTTGGATTGTTCTTGTAATTAACAATTACTCGTCTGCATCTGTCAAAGTTCTTGGTGGTCATTTAAGTTCTCTATGCTTAGTTCTTGGATATTCAAAATATGACAAGTTGTGTCCATATGCAAGATACAAAACTAAAAGCGACCAACTATTACAAAGTAATAGAATTGTCAATTGGAATGTTTGTTAATTTCAGTCGATTTATTATGATCAAAGTGTTAGAAGACTTGAGGCTTGCCCGTTTTTTGATGTAGCATCGGCTCTGAATATTTTACAAATCTTTACAAATTATAGCAGAGGTAACAGCGGCAGTGTCTTATAATTAAAGTACTATATCAAGACACAGTTTTAATTATGTCTCCTATTATTGGATTAATTATATGCCCGATTTAACTAGAAAGCTTTCCAAACATACTGCCAGTATCTTTGTAATTTCTGTCACTGCCTTAGCAGTAATTTTCTCGGTTCCGTTCGTTCAAAACTCATATGGCATAGATGCCGACAAAGACGTCTTTGTCATGTATGCGGGTTCCCTAGTTAAGATAATGGCAAGTCTCTCCCCTTCGTTTCATAACCAAACTGGATATAATTTTGTTGGAGAGGGAAAGGGTTCCATGCAGGTTGCAAACTTGATTCTAGATGGTTTTAGAGCGCCGGATGTATTTGTAAGTGCTGATACTCGTCCCATAATGAAAATAATGAATCATAGTCCTCCACTCGCGAATTGGCTTGTCAAGTTTGCTTCAGCAGAGCTTGTCATTGCGTACAACCCAAACAGTCCTTTTGCTCCTGATCTAGAAAAGGCTGCCAAAGGAGAAATCCCATGGTATAAAGTCTTGGAAGAAAAAGGATTCAAATTTAGAAGGACTGATCCTGAACTTGATCCGAAGGGATACTATACTGTTTTGTCTGCAAAACTGGCGAATATTTACTATAACGATTCTACAATTAAGGACAAACTCCTAGGTGCAGATAGAAATCCTGAACAGATCTACCCCGAAGAAGTCCTTAGGTCGATATTAGAGACAGGACAAATAGACGCTATCGCTGCTTACAAACATGAAGCGGTCGCAAGAGGACTTCCATATATTACTTTACCACCTCAGATAAAACTAGGTGATCCAAAATATTCCAATTTCTACAATCAAACATCGTACATATTCCACTCTAATCAGACCATAGTAGGAAATACAATATTTTTCTCTTACACTATTCCAAGTACCGTAAGAAACATGGATGGTGCGATATCCTTTGCAAAGTTTCTAATATCTCCGCAAGGGAAAATGATACTCAGTCAAGTTGGTTTGAATCCAATTAAACCATTAGTACAAGGGGATCTCAAGTCCGTGCCTTCCGGAATAAAAACTTCAATTCAATGACTCAGTGATTATCATCGCAACAAAGTTAATCTCGACTAAACTATATTTATTTCTTCGAACACTGGAGAGACCATGGCAATGGAGGACATGGACCCTCCAGCTGAGTGGACTTTGTTTTTGATTTGTCGATTTATGCACTAAATGATTTAATGCTTCCTTAACAAGGTTAATCGTGCTTCATCAAGAAAATTAATTCACACAGACTGTTCTAAAAGATGGAATTAATCATCCCTTATGCCTAGTCCTCAAATACATTTTGTACATTTTGTGGCTTAGAGGATTAGGCAGATGAACTTCACTTTCTGTGCTATTTGCTATAGAATTAAATAATTCATGTCCAAAAGAGATTGCTTGTAATATTTCCAATCTTGTGACGTTCTGTGCATTTATTTTCGAATACAATATCGATCTATCCGTCAGGTCTCCGTATATAGAATTTGTTAGGTAATTTAGGCTTCAACTTTTGCATAAATGGTATTGTCTCACCAACTCCCCCCTCCGATAATCCCACAGTTCCAAAAAATGACATACAATTTTGAAAGCGATATTACTAAGGCAGTGTTCGATGGACATGCTTCAAATGTGGACCAGTAATTCCAGATTTGGTGAACAAATACGTATTGATGTGTTGAGTCTTATCCCAGGAGGTCCACCAATAGTTCCCCTGCTGCGAACTTACCAGTCATATGTGCTAGATATATTTTTCTCAAATCGATGATACAAAATGAAAATGAAAATAAACATTAGTCTGACATTGGCTTTAAGATTACGCTGTGGTACTTTTTAAGAGGTGGCCGAGACCTTCATCTCTAATTCAAGGCAAAGATTTGGAGACGATGAACTGGAAACTGTAGAGCAATTCTGGTTGACTAATGTGGGATCTGCAGATTATTATTTGATGGCCTTCATAGCTCCTATTCAGTCATTTAGCAATCCAGAGAACATACTTGTTCGAAGTCAGTTCATTAATTCAATAAAACTTCTTAATGCAACCGATATGGACAAATCCGAATTTCGCTAATTCTGAGATGTCCAGAGGGGACGCCTACCTTTTTAAATTCAACTATATGACTTTAAAAATTTAGACGGCTCCACGAGAAATCTTGACTTTGAGATTTGAACAATAATATTCACATTACTAAAAAAGTCAGTGCACTATTGTTCTCACGGAAATATTTTCCAGTATAAACTGATGACGTAAATATTTACTGCCTGCCGAATTTACCTAGTAAGAAAATGTCCCATATCAATTTTGAACCCAAACTATTTCTGCTATAAAGGCATCCTGGGCGAAAGCCATATCAATTGAATTAGGACGACTCCATTTACACGGTAGCAATGATGAACCCACAGATAATACTCAATAGGGCGCAAAACTGCTGGGTTGTTTATGTGAGAGTTGTTGTTCCAGAGCGTTTATCTGATCTATTACCATTACAATTAGAGGGTGTTCCTCTTTGAGCTTTTGTGTATATAAATATAAGACTCTCTCCTTTGCTTCATCATCTAAAGTTGGCAAATTAATATTTGTAAATCCATAGATGTCAATAATGTTTAATCCCGAGCCGTTCAAACGCACGTCCCAAAATTGCTTGTCTGCTTTTGGAACAACAAATAGTCCGACTGAGGGCGTTGTTGAGTTAGTAGATGAGTTGTCAATTGATTTTTCTTTTGCGATTACTTCTATCGTGCCAGAGTCAGTAGGACTATTAGGATCGAAATACGTGTAGACTCCCTTCTTATCGAAAGTGAAAGATGTTGTGTTTGTAAACTTAATTGTAGAGTTCAAATATATTGTATTGCCTGTTTCATTATGAATCTCTATTCCATGTACCATATCTTTTTCCCCGTTAACCCAGATTACTTTAGTACCCGCAACTATCGTGGCATCTGTAGGTAAAAAAAGAGAATTTATTAAATTCTTTTCAGGAATCAATATGACTAAGTTCTTAACGTCAGCATCGGTTAATATGTTACCAGAATTGAAGATCCTTTGGACACTATATGTTTTAGGAACCATCAATTGAGTCCCGCCGAATGGAGATTGGGCAAGGATATGGACAAATGGGATAGAATGAATAGGAAGCGAATAACCCATGACTAAATGAGCTTAGCTAATTCTAATAAAGGTATTGTCTATGCTAATTCGTTTCGGGATGAGTTGTTTACAAGCACGGTATCCTAGTATGTCTTGTGATTTGACATTCAGTGTACTCGTTAGTTACAGTAGTATCCGATGTTGGGGATCTACAAATAATACAGAAGACACTATGGCATTTAGGGGAGGGGAAGTACTGATCATTAAAGGAAAGCTAATGTATCAATTGATGTTCAAAAGGAACAGGAGATGGTCAATTTACTGTACAATATAGCGTGATGTAGATACTCACGGAAATGTTTGGGTTGCCGATAGAGGTAATAATCGTGTTCAAGGATTTGACAAGGATGGAAAGTTTATTTTGAAATTCGGCCCTTTTGGAGCAAAACCAATTTAACAATCCAAGACAAGTCGCCGTAGATGAAGTTGTAAAACTTCTATCGTTCGTATAAGGATAGTTAAATACAATATAACTGTAAGGAATTGTCGAGTAGAGTTGTCTCCATTCTTCTTTTAATCTCAAATTACTAACGCACAACAATAACCGCAAGTTAATCTAACGTTCACTGTACAACAATCAAAATATCCGTTAATAAATTTTTGAATAAAATAATGTGCTAGTTACTTCCAAAATTATCATTCCCATTATCTAATACAAAGCCTATATTATGAAATAAATAGGGGTGAATTAAAAAATATGGAAAGGTATCTGTGTATGTGTCTATCCGAATAAGGTACCGTTGCCAGTGAAGACGTTGAGCGTTTGTACATCTTTCAGATTTTGGGCATCATTGACACAACTAAGGTCATTCAAGTTCGAATTGTCGTGACTGTGGTCTTTGTTCTTGTTTTTGATTTCACATTCATTCTTTGCATATATTTTTTGAGTTTTATGTGTGTCATTACAGTTGTTGTCACCGTTATCCTTGCAGCTCTTGCTGTCGTGGTGATGATGATCCCCGCCAGCGAACACCGGTGATACCAGATTCAAGCCTGCGGTTCCCATTACTACTGTCGCAATTGAAAGCGACAGAATCACTAACATTCCTATTTTTTTTGTGTACATAGATTGTTGTCAGGGTTTGATACTAAACAAAGTATAAGTAAAGTGCGAAGGACGTATTGCTAAGAAACGAGTAGAGTTTTCTTTACTTTTGTATGTCTGAAATATCATATAGAATATAATGCAGACTGACTCATCTAATTCCAAAAGATAACTTTTATTGAAAACTGTTAAGTATCAAGTTGGCATATACTTCATCGCTGGTCGTACCTGCATATTTGTTTTCCAACCCTGGTTATGGACTACCCCGCCGTAGCATTCCATAAATCAGGAAATTGTTTCTTCAGCTTATGACTTTACCACATAGTGTAGCTAATTATTTGGTTAATTGATAATCTTCATAGTAGCTTATATTATTTGATATACTTAGTATGAAACTAACATGTCACCTTTCTTGATAGCTTGCAGGACATCCAGGTCCTTGGGCAACTTTTCACGTTCTTTCAAAATATTGTTTGACTTTGTCAATTACTAATTCTTGTCTGTAAACAGCAGGAATTAGCGCTGGTAGTGCATCGAGTTCTACTGGATAAAGTTTTCCGTATTATTGTAGAAATCTCTTTGTCTGAGTATCTCTTCTCATTTTCTTCTCGGCTTCGTCGGGATTAAAGGGCAGAGTGTATGCTTCAATTTGATTCTCAATGAGGGCCACCCTTTCGAATTTGACCATGTTTGATTTTCTGTCGAGTCCCAGTTTGTCAATACGCTTTGAGAAATCTGTGAACTCAACAGAACATTAAGTTCCAGAGGTTACATTTGCAATAGCTGTGGCACTTCATTCAATTCTGAATCTGAATTACAGGATCATTGTTGTACTATGTGGCAATAAATCTGTTATGCCTTAATTATAATCAATACATACACTCACTGCTAGGCTCAGGCTCGAGCTTTTGGCCTGAGGTTTTTCGTGGCATAACACTATCTATCCACATTCATAGTAGATGGATCTATTATACTTTTAGTCTAAAGGTAGACTTTTATACTCGTCTCCTTTTATTTTTGGCATTAATTTGTCTTGCTCATTGATTCCAACTGTTTCGTGACACCACTTTAACAGTAGTTAGCACCGACTTTGTAAGTACATTCATCACAATTATCATACTCGAAAGATCTTGCAGAGCTAGAGACTTCCTGCATAACTAGATCGAATACCTCATACCCCTATGGTATATCATGTTCTCCAAATGCAATCTTCAATTTGTCATCATTATTCAATGGAGAAACAGTATCAAACCAACAGTCGGCAGACTTTCGATACGAATGGTCGCCTACTGTCAGAACAATCTCTGGTTTCTTAGTTGCCATATTGTTCATTGTTTCCTAGCCTCTTTGTTGCATGAGAAATCTCCGGCCACCACAAAATTGAAAGCCGATGTCCCAGTTTTGTGAGTGTCAGATTCGGAAGCCGCATAGCCCTGAAAAAACACATTGGGCACAAGTCGAGATGGTCAACTTCTGAAACCAGGACATGTGTCAATAGACGAAAGGGCAAACCTTTACGTAGTAGATAGATGTAATGAGGCATTCGCATCTTTGTAATTGCACGCTCATTTTTTTTGAGAAGGGTAATGGTTTATTGATTCGCGCTGGCGGCCATGACATGACTGAACATAAACCGAACTCTATCAATCCTTTGGAAGCATTTTATTCCCCTTAAGAACGATCCAATTCTTTTTAATGAACAAGTATAACAAACCGCCTGTTATTATTATCAAGGTCGTTAACAGTATTATAAAGCCCGACGGCAAAGTTGTAATGAGGTCTACGCCATTCATACTGTATATGCCGACAACAAGTGTAAGAGGTAACAAAATCGCCGCAAAAATTGTCAATGTTCTCATAGTATCATTCATCTGCAATGAAATATTTGCGATATAAAGATCTCTTACCGAATTGATAGTATCACGATAAGATTCAACTAACTCCAATAATTGAGTAATATTGTCGTATGCCATTTGAATATATTTCACCTCATCTGTATCTTTCTCAATATACTTCAGGAAGTTAACAACGTCTCTGACACGCCAGAAATGTCTTCTGAATACAATCAATTGTCTGGAAAACCTGTCAAGATGGTTTAAAGTCTCCTTTTTAGGATCGCTCAGAGCTTTCTCTTCTAGATCGGTCATGGTAAGTTCCACAGCAGTCAGCACCTGTTCATATCTATCGATGAATTCAGATAAGATGCTATAGAATAGGGCATCTATGGAATCCTTCCACAATCTTTTATTCTCATGTTCTAGCAGTTTGCGTGTACTTTTTACCAAATCCACCCTTGCAGGATGGATTGTTATTAGCCAGTTTTTTCCAGAAAATAGGTATAAGCCTTCAGTAACAACAGTCTGTAAATCTTTGTATTTTATGTCCAAGAGTATAGTAAATGTATGGTCATCAAGAACTCTTATCTGAGGTTTCTTGGACTTATTTTTTTTACGAGTTCTACCGCACTTTGATCTAGATGAAAATAACCCACAAAACTTTCAAGATCATTATCTGTAGGATCTACTAGATCTAGCCAAATTTTATCGTCAGATTTTAAATTTTGAAATTCTCTTTGTTCTTTAACTTGATTTTCGTTATAGACAATTATCGTCTGCATTTAGATTGGCGAGTAATAATATTCTTCAATGTATTAACTATTGCCATACCGAGAGCTAGAAGGATTTCTAAGATGGATGTCGGTACACATAGAAGAACTGAACCAAGTATCAGATTTCAAAACAATGTGGTGGAGAGTATCAAGAATCCACGTAGAGTTAGATCCATCCGTACGCCTAAACAAGGACGTAACGATAGCGGTTGATTCTACAGGAATCAAGGTATCAAACACGGGAGAATGGATACGTCACAAATGGAGATCCAGGAAAGGATTTATCAAAATACATGTTGTTGTTGGCACAAGATCAAAGCATATTGCATCTATGAAAGTAACAAACGAAGATATAGGTGATGGAATAATGCTACAATCTCTGGTAAGAAATACCATTGCTCAGACAAATGAAAAAAGAGTGCTGGCTGATGGAGCATACGACTCCAGGGATAATTTCCAGTTTCTTCATGACAACGATATAGATCCAGCTATCAAGTTCCGAAAGAATTCTTCCATCAAAAGCATGGGCTGCTATAACAGAAAAATGCGAGTCTTACAGTAGCTGAGCGATTTTGAAAGATGGAAGCATAACGGACTTTGTTGGCAAACAGAACGGCCCAATTTTTATTACAATTGGAACTGCTGGCGAGGAATTTCATCCACTTTATAATCAGGGTCCATTTATAGTTCAACAATTGTTGAAACATGGTTTTCTGCATGTTAGTATCAGTGAGAATGGAAGTAAACTTATAGTTTCCTTCTACGACAACAATGGTGTCGAGCCAGCAGATCAGTTTAGTGTTAAAAAAGTAATGAGGTGACAGTACTTGTCTATCAGTTTTCTCATTAGCTACTCGAGTTTGCTGTTAATATTTAATTTTTTTCACGGCTGAATGGATGACGTCTGCGATGTCATCATCCATCTAACCATGAAGTTGAATTTTGCTTGACGTCATCCCTTTCGAATAGTGATGTGGAAAGGAGATGAAATCTAACAGAATAGAAAGGAAATTAATACTTGCGACACTTATTTTGATTAGAAAGTACCTGAAGAATGCAAATTAGATAGTAAAAAAAACAATATTATATTTGCATGCGATGAATGTAATTCTTACGAATGGGAATGAAATTAATTGGCAACGACTATTTCTTATAGCCTTGGGTAGTAGTTGCCGCCTTGATATCTGTTTGACTATTTGGTATGATCTAGACGTTATTTAATAGCGATCGTCAGCACCTAAATCCGATTTATAGTAGTAGCTTGCTAGCGATATGAGACTTTTTGTATCAAAAACCGAACTTACATATAACTATATGGTGCATACGTCATGAGTGGTTGTGCACTCGAATAGGATGTCTTAGGTAACTTTTTACGGTATACTGACCAAGATATGATACTTTATGATAACTGAGCATGTTTATCCGGGTGATCGTGTTTAGCGGAACCTAGTTAAGCACTCCTTATAACTAACTCAGCATACCACCTCTCATGCATACTAGGACAGTAGCCATAGTATTCGCATTGATTTCTGCCGTATTTGTTATTGGAGCAATTCCACATACCAAAGTATCTGCAATAGGGAATAGATGTCCTACTGTATGGCAGAGATCTGAAGGACTGCATCTCTGTATCGGTACCGACAATAATGATCATATCGATGGTAGCAAATCACCTGATATAATAGTCGGGCTTGCGGGCGATGATCTGTTAAGAGGTGGGTCGGGGAATGATGCGATTCAGGGTGGAGGAGGCGACGATTCAACTTTTGGTAACAGCGGAGACGACAACATGCAGGGTGGCCCGGGCCTGGATCAGTTATATGGGAATAACGGAAATGATATCTTGTTTGGTGGCTTTGATGACGATTTTATTTCTGCGGGAAATGGAAATGATGAACTCTATGGTGGTGATGGAGACGACGTACTACAAGGTGGTCCTGGAGCAGATTACTTTGATTGTGGAGGTGGATTTGATATAGTGGTAGGATTTAATCCAGCAGAAGGAGATACCAACGCAAACAACTGCGAAGATGTGATACAACATCTTTAGAATTACTTGTATAACTTATAAGCCACTCTGATCCATATCTTCGATAGATTGAAAAATTCTATTAAACTGATATTAATTATTACACTTGTGGGCGCTATGATTACGACAGGTTTTTCTCATATGAGACCCGCCTCAGCTCTTGACAAACTGACACTTAAGCAAAAGTTACTCGACAAAATCTTTTCCCAGGAAGCCGCTGGAAACGAAACAGCTGCTTTGGTATCTGATCTCAAAGACAACGTAAGCAAAATAAAAGATAAAATTTTAGACGAGGCCGGAGTTACTATTTCCAAAGATGAAGCAAAACAGGTCAATCAAGACGATAGTAAGATCATGAGTGTACATACTGCGAAAATAGATAATAATTGCCGGGGCGGCGATGTTCTTGCCGGGGCTTCGAATAAGAAAAATCTAAAGATTTTGTCAAATTGCGAGGAAGCAATTGGCACAGTACAGCACACAAAGAAAATGAGTGACGGAGATTACAAATTTGCTTTGAAATTAAGAGACAAATACAAATTTCTGATAAACAAGATAAATAATAAAAAAACCGGTGGATATCTAATTGTAGAAATTGTTCCCAAAGATCAGAAAGACAAATCGATATTAAAACCCAAAACTGGTGACAAAGTTGATGTCTGGGGTGCATGGGTGACAGACAAGCCAAAAGGCTGGCATGAGATTCATCCAGCATGGAAAGTAAATAAGGTCAAATAAAGTCAATAGACATACACTTGGCTGCAACTTCCTAATGCAATTTATCAATTTTTAATGTTATTTCGCTTTACTCAATGGATGCCCTACTACTGCAAAGAAGAAGCTGAATGAACAAGTATTATTCCAGTTTTGAAGTTTCTGTCATCATTAATTTAAGTGCTCTATTATTATTATTTGCCATTTTTCAGGGAGAGAAAGGTCGAATGCTAAATATTCTCAGCATAGTGAAGGGTAAAAATTCATTTTTTCCTACAGCGCTAAAGTTCCTGAATTCAAGGCAGTTGGGGAAGGAATACGAAGAACCAAACTGGAGCCTTCCAACAAAAGCATCAGTACTATAATGGAAAATCTTGATATCAAGAATGTATTGTTTGCTCAAGACCTAGGTCAAATTACAGACATGGATGTTAGTCAAGATGGTAATTTATATATCCTATCTAAATATCTCGACAAGCCTACAATTTTTAGAATTTCTTCTACAAATATTACCAAATAATGAAGCCAGTCGGAGGAAGATTGAATCATTCTGTAAAACCGAATTGATAAACATACGAACAAACTTTCATCCAATTCAATTTCATTATGTAACGGCGAACAATTGACTAAAGTAATTGTGAACTTTTAGAACTGTGGATGGGAAATCATTACTTTTTGAGGGAAAGATACAAACAATCACCTCATATAGTGAGACATTACATATAAAGCGAAGTTTCAAAGTATAAAAAAAATTATAGCGAGGTGTTGATTTGAACAACCGGTCTCTGGGTTATGGGCCCGCCGGGATAACTTCGACTTCTAGTCCACTGACTATCCGCATTACTTGCTTGATGTAGTCTGCCACCATTTCTTTAAATTCGAAAGTGGTACATAGCCCGGTCTGCGAAACCTAATACTACAAATGACAGTTGGAGATTATTCGCATGGCGTTTCATAAACAATCATGTCTTTCATAATTTTGATTTTATCCGTGTTCTTTGCGGTAAAAAAGCGCACCAATTAGGAGAACTCTTCTTAGTCGTCTAAAAATAAAGTTGTGTTGTTATCAAACCGCGAACTTGGGATACATACAAGTGTATCGTTCTCTAATATCTCTAACGAATTACAAGTACCAGGTTTGGTACAGTCTGATACGAATTCTACAAGTGATCCATTAGAACATTTAATCTTTAGGTCATTGCCCGGATCAAGCGGTACAAACCGTTGAGTTAATTGACTAGATAAATTTTGCGAATAGGCCAAACTCGCGTGAGAAGATATAGAGATAATCGAACAGGCGACAAGTGACGACTTGAACCTGATTGTCAATAATGCCTATAAACTATTTTTTGATGTCTTGAACCCAAACGACATCGAATTCTTCAACGGAGTAACAATTTATTTTTCAATCTTCCACGGTCGTAAACGGAATGCGTCGGAATTCTCGAATCTACCACTCGCCTATCTAGCGATCAAGATCTGAGGCAAACAGCTAGCTTGAATTTCTGAGTCTGTTATTGTTAACTAACAGCCACAACATGTTCATGTTGTCAACCGCCTTCTTCATCATCAAAATGTTCCGTCTGGATCGTCATCACTTTTCGTGGTTTCAAACAATTTCCAGTTTACATTCCTTAAAAAATTTCTTGAGACTCTTAGATATATAATTACAATTCAGTATCATGATGGTTAAAAATGATGGCTTTTTAAGTGGTGGAGGCACGACGATAGGAATAAACTCAAAGGAGTTAATAATTTTCTTAACATCAGGCAGGTATTGTGTAAAGACTTCAGTCAAGGCTTGTGTAAAATGCGTGTTTGCTCTTGGTTAGACTTATCAATCTTTGTACATGTCCATTTCTTTCAATAAGTTTATTACAACAGGAATTTCCAAATCAAGTTGCATAGCAATAAATTCTTCAGCAATTCCAGACAAGGAACATGCCACAAGGAAAGAAAAAACGACTTAGCACCAAGAAATTAAAGGTGCGTAACGAAGGTAAAGCAAAGGAGGAGGTAAGAATCCATACGCCATTTGTAATGCCAGTATGGGTGGGAAATCAAAATCCAAATCTAAGAAATAGTAAATTAAGTTCTATATTTTTTGCATTATCGTACTATCTGTTTATTGGTAAACTAATATGAGCTGTAAGGGAATCTGTATCCGGCACAGATCGAGTCTACCGAGTAAGTTTCGCTACTTAAACGGTCAGAAACGCTGTCAGATGTGTCAGAATTATATAAAATGGCAAGGATTATGGTGTCCGTGTTGTGGATTTAGATTAAGAGGAAAACCCCGAAATTTGAAGGATAAGATTAGATTCAAAACTATGTCTAGTCCACTAAAATACTAGTTGTAATAATGCTTAACCAACACGGACGCTGTATGGGGATTTGCTTATGACCATGTTAAATACAGGATAGAGAAGCTAACGTCTTCTGCTCTTCTTGCGTATCTTATTACTCTTTTTTGACTTTTTCCTGCCAGTTGTCTTCCTACCGCTAGCAGTCTTCTTAGCGATAGTCCTTGACATTATAGACTTTCTCGAACTATCAATTGTGGCAATCTTCTTATGCATCTGTTCTACTTGTTTTTGAAGATCTTTGATGGCTGCATGATGTATTAGCAACAAATCTTTTATTTCCTTTTTAATACCCAAGATTGCAGAATCGGTTTTCTTTCTAGCATCAGAGTGCTTCCTTAGTTCACTTTGTAACTGTGATACTGATTTATCTTCAAGCTTTCTTTCTTTTTTAGCAGGAGCTTTTCTTGTAACCTTGGATTTCCTGATTTTTTCTGATTTTGGCTTGCGTTCCTCTACTTTTGCTGTATCTGCACTCTCTGTTTCTTCAAATCTTTCTTCCTCATCTTCTGATGCTATAAGAGGTTGTTCCTGTTCTACAATTGGTTCTGTTGGTTTTATTAGAGTAAACTCGGCTGGTTCTGGTTCAGTTATTTCTGATCGCAACTTTACGGTTAATTTAGGTTCATCGTCAGTGAGTTCAGCGGCGACTTTGGAAGGATTGGTAAGCGTATTGGCTGTATCGCGATACTCATTTTCGTTAAGAGGCAAACTATTATCTTCCACTGCTTTAATTTTTGCCTGTTCTTCCTTAACATCTTCTTTAGTCGACATGTATTATTTACCTACAAATACTAAATATAGATTCCACTCTGCATCTTGTCGAGTTGACAACATTTGATAGAATATATCAATGTATTGCAAGGAGCAATCTACAAGTAACAGACTATTCTGATGCAGTACGTAATTCGTTTGTTTGTGACGAACTAAACAAAAGTTAAGAAGTAAATTGTTAGAATGAAATTATTACTTTCATCCTGCTAATATAAAATAGATCAATTTTCCACGGCCGCTGAGCATAGTTTAGACAACATAAACGGCTTCAACACGACATTCTCACTTTTAATTCCGATCGAACCTGCTCGAATTATCAAAGTTTGGTCGGTATAACCTGTTGTAATTACAATTCTTTGATTCGGAATTAATTCAAGAATTTTTCGAGCTTATTCGATACCATCAACATCGCTCTCTAGAACAATTGCACCATACTTTTGAAATCCCTTTTTAAATTCATCTAAGGATTAATCGTCAGTCTCTACAGCATTACTGTTCAGCCCGTGAGATCGAAAAAATTCAACGAAGCTAGCAGAAAGTAGCGGGGCTTGAGATAATCAGCCCTACCTACAATCTTCGTCATATTGCATTTTATCATTCTCCACAAAATCAAAGTCTAACTTTAGAGTAACTACCGCTTTGTCTCCTAGACCATAATCATAATCATAATCATAGATTCCGCTTACCTTTTTATCTATCCTTCAGATTTGTATCTCCCTACTACCACACTCTACCGTCATTATTGTTTTAACGCATAGACACGCGGTCATTAACGCACGGTCATTTTGTCGATGTCGATATCGAAACCACATAAGTACCCGAATCAGGTGGCTCGTCGACAGATATAGCAGCGTAGGTGCCTCCTATTTCTTTCAATATATTTTTCAATTCATCCTCATTTAGACGCTGGCTGCCTCTGTGAATTGTATTCCAGGCCCAATGCTGAGGTGTAAAGGAATGCACTTTAAACAAGGGAATATGTTTTCTAAGGAGGTCTTGAGTGGTGGAACTGTCAGGTTCAACAATGTTGACTTGTCCCTCTTGACGAACTGTGACCGACAATTCTTTACCAAATATCCAGTTAGTGAGGGTTGATAAACAATTAAGAGAGTTATGATGGAGAAAGACGATTGCGTAGGATTTGTTGGGAATTTGATTTGCTCGCTCTACATCGGCGGGTACGCACAGATGTTTTTCTTGTGCAGTCATGTCAATACCTATATCTTTGATAAAGTGAAAATGAAATGTCAAACAATTATTGCATATATATCCGGAAATTCCCTGTAACTCTTTTTTGTCTATAATCACGTAATTGGCTAACATGTGATCGATAGCCTCTTCGTGTGATGGAATTGGATTCGCGGTAGGTGGAGTTATTCCACTTCCAGAAGCAAGCCTTTCAATTGTTTGGCATTGTGCAATCATCTCGTCAAACTTCGCGCTAAGATTTGATGTCCCTTCGTTTTGTACTGACTCATTTTGATTTGTTCTACCCCCAAATTGAGGCTTGGGAAAATCAACTGGGAAGGGATCGAATTTATGCTGCGATTTGCAATGCTGTCGCATATTCGACCTACGAGAAAACTGATGATGACATTCGGGGCATTGATATTTTGGCTTCATCCCAATCGTCTAGTTACTGCCAGTAACTTAACCATTGTCCTAATCTGAATAGAAGAAATACAAAGTCATAAGTCCTCGGGCGTTGAGTTCTGTGACAGAATTGCTAAAAACAGTTTACCGCTTTTGCGTACCGACTAGTTTAGTCAAAACACTTGAAAAGTGAAACTCAACCCAATTGGACCACCAGTGGATTGGAAATTGAGGATAGATATTTGATAGCGCTTTCATTTCATTTGTAAGTAATGTGTGAGTGATCGTTCAAGCCAAACGTCCAATTGTATGCAGCCTTATCTTCGTTACCTCGATTTATAGATTTAAGCAACTAGTATCTACTAAAAATAGATTATCTTTTTTTTGTCGGTTTTTACCAAATTTCTCTCTCCAATGTTGAATAATTTTTTAAAAAGTTTCAAACTGTATACTATCCGAAACACTCAGAAAGGCTTAAATTAGTAAATCCTATAATAGGACTTTGTCCTCTAAAGTAGGTCTAAGTGATAGGATTTTTGAAGAGACGGAGATTTTGCAGTTACAAACCGCTCAGTGATAATCCTAAACCAAACCGAAAGCCTCGTCTAGATTGTTATTCGCGTTTTATACCCGGAGAGCGTTATATGAGCCATAACGAAAGGAAAACTTTTGTCTTGCGATGCGGCCGAACCTTAGGTCAGTCTTGGGGCGCGTTGAATAAGGCTTGGCTGGCATTTAAAATTGCGCATGCAAATAATGATCTAACTCAAATGAAAGACTATGCTTGTATTATCAGAAAGCTACAGTTAGAGATGGGCGTACAAGTCAGTAAGTTTGATGATGGTATTATTGATGAAGGCGCCACAGCAAATATTTTCACATCAAGACAGGTTGGCGATATTAAGTCAGAAGATCAGGATGTAATAAGTAAAGAAGCCCAATACAGTGATCTTGATTATGACGATATATTGGGCGAGGCAAGAGCGGCAATTCAGAGTCCCGGCTCACTTCCGCCAAGTGCGAAAATGTTCATACCAAACCAGTCCAGGTTACTATCTGGGCCAGCAGGGCATAAAAAGGCGATTGCGAGTCAGGACGTCAGTTCACATATAGTTCACGAAAAATCTAGTTGTGATTTTCTAGAGGACCGGTACCAGACTATCGAAAAAGAGAGCTGTTTTCGGATTCTCGATGAAGCTGAAAAAGCCAGCAATGAAGTATTGTTGAGCCAGAATATGACTCAGCAGACAGGTTACGAAAACTGTGATTGCGTTCATCTGCAGAAGGAGATTGACCCACAGCAGATTAGCGAAAAAGAGAGCTGTTTTCGGATTCTCGATGAAGCTGAAAAAGCCAGCTTGGAAATATGGAGTAACAAAGATTCTACTGAATACGATGAGAAAGATATTTCCAATGCGGTTGAGCCAAGCATTGCGCCTCCTGAAGAAATGTATGCGACATATTACGACAGATCTGAAAAGACATGCGCTGTTCCTCATGACGCTGTTGCCGATTTACCAGTGACCGTTTTATCACATACCGTAATATCAAAACATGCCTGCTCTTCTGATACGAACAAACACAAGGAATCTAAGGAAATTGTAGAAAGGCATACAACTTATCCTGGCAGAACATGTAACTTTGTTCCCAGCGAGGAACTTGAAGCGATTAAAAAAGAACATAAAAGAAACCTTCGTTCTGTCTATTTTAAAAGCACGTCAACGAAAACCTAAAGCTATTTTCGAGTTACATAATGAGTATTTATGAAAATGTATGTACCTACCTTGCCATGATTTACCCTGGCATACAAGTTAAAGTCAGTTGTCTTTAGATGTATTTGATTGAGATTGAGATACTTAAGAAAATATTTTGCCTTGTACCTTGTCCGAACGCCGACGTCCGATTATTTTATGGAACAGTAAAATCATGCCGCGAGGCCAACCTGGATAAAGAGTTCTATCTATAAATTGTCGTTTTAACAGGTACCTGGACTAAGGTTGAACTCTGTCCTTTGATCAAAACCTTATCGTTACTTATATCACCATTTAATTTAATGTCAATAATAGTATCACCTACATTAGTTACCCTGAGGCTCTCTTTGATCTTGAAATCCTCAATTACTTTCCGTGCAGTCTTTGTACTATTGTATTTGTCAGATGTAACCAGAAATATGTTCCCAAGCAGGACTTTTGGTATTCTGACTTGTAAGGATGATGATGGTGGTATTGCTCCTTGAATATTTCCATCACTATTAATACTACTATTATTTTTATTTGTAAAGTTTAGAGACATTACTTTATTTGTAAGATTAAGAGATAAATCTTTAATCTCAATATTCATACCAATGACGTCAACAAAATATATTCGAGGAGCGTTCGTGTTCTTATCGATTGAAACCAACTTGTAAATGCTCTCGCCTCCAACATAGAGATCTCCATTTGGTGCTTTGGCTATTGAAATAATATGACCTCTAACTTCAGGCAAGCGAATCGCAACTTCCTCAACTATGCTTCCTGATTTATTAATAGAAAGGGAGTAGATACTTCTTTCTCCATAGGACACGACAAGGAACTTATTTTTGAGGGCGGGAAACTTGTTTCCATCGTAATACACTGCCTGAGTTGGGGTGATCGGGTTGTAATAAGTTCTAACTGGTTTTATTGCCGAGCTATTGTCAGTTTGAGAAGATGGTACTGATGCAGATTGTGACGATGGTTGCACCAATGGAAATCCGTAATTTCCACCTTTTGTCAACACATTTATCTCATCATGATACCGCACATCATTCTCTGCCGTAATAGCCGTGCCTGTTTTCTTGTCAATTGCGAGACCAAAAATATTTCTATGACCTAGTGTGTAAACTGGTGAATTTGGATACGGGTTATCTTTAGGAATAGTTCCGTCTTTGTTAATCCGCAAAACCTTGCCTGTAAGATTTGTATCTAGTCCGCTGTCTTTATCGTTAACAGTATAGTCTGTCCCAACGTAAAGTTTATCGTCGGCTCCAAATGCAAGAGCTCCTGCATATTCACGCCCCTTTCCTGCCGGTATTTTGTCGACTAAGATTTTTCTATCAGTTGCTCTGTTCTCTAATTCAGTAAATCTTTCAACACGATTAAAAATAGTACTCGTATCATTATCTTTTACTGCAGTATAAGCATAGACATAGTGATTTGTTGGAAAATCAGGGTCAAGTGTAATTCCATGTATCATCTGGGGTGTTTTCGTGTTTGAAGAAGGGAGCCTCACAAAGGGATCATCAAATACAGTACCATCTTGTCTCATTATCCTTATCTCTCCTGCGTCCCTAACTGAAAAAAACAGTCTTCCATCAGGCGAGAACGCCATGCTCACTGTGGGTAGAACAATCTTTCCTTTATGCTGATTTCCTGAGAGGTCTTGCATTCCCTCATCGAATGGCAGATATGCAATTAGCCCCATGTCATTTGATGGAGAGCGTAATAATTGAAAGTACTTGCTATAGTCTGAAAGATTTTGAAGTTCGTCTTCAGATATTGCTCTATCATACAGCCGTATCTCGTCTATCGCCCCGTTCCAAGGCCGGCCATAATCATAAGAATTAAGACCAACAATCAGCGGGGTGTCTGGATTAGCGCTATAACTTCCTACAAATTGCTTACTATTAATTAGAAACCCATTAAGGTAGATTTTTACAACCTTTCCATCAAACGTGCCCGCTACGTTTTGAAATACATTTGGATCAATGGCAGATGAAACGCTGAATTGTTTACCTTCTGAATTTGTAACAGTGAATTGTATGTAACTTTGGGAATTCCTCGAATAGTATTCAAAGTACCATCCAGCTGTTCTTGTGAAGTTGGTGTGCGAAATTACTGATGAATTGCCAAGATATTGAGGGTCTTGTTTCATCCAAAACGAAACTGAGAAAATATCAGGGTTAATGCCGTGCTTGTTCACCATAGAAAAGTATTGCTGCTTATAGCCATAAATTGCCAATGCATTGCCAAAGACACCTTCCGTCGGTTCGAATTTTGTAATGTTGATCGTATGAATGAGTTGAACGTGACCTATTCCAGTAAGGCTTTTAAATTTGATTGACATTGGGTCGCAGCGTACCGCAGAACCAAACTTCATACATCCATAAACAAGTTGAGATTGGCTTGAAGCGGCGTTTGCTGCGATATTATTTGCCGAAATTATGATGGAGATAATTGTAATTGTCACTGCGATTACAAGTAAATATGGCAAGAAAAAATTGAACGATAAGCTTGTTTTTTTCCACAAACAGAACAAATACATTAGATTCCTTAAATAAAGATACTGCATTATAGTCCTGCGCAATAGTCAAAGCGAGGAAGTTGCTACATATTCATGTTGATACTGTAATTGATAGTCAAAGTGAGATGAACCATTATTGACATGTGGACAAATTATTTACCTGGCATCCTTTATGTGCCTTCTTGTACGAAATTTGTTTCCGATCAAGGAGCGTACTCGAGCACTTACAGTTCACACTGCTCCAGTTGTACTAATCTTTTATACCCTTCCTTACTCCAAGGACGGCATAGTTTAACCCAGTATCTGTTTTACTGTTAAGAATTCCTCGACCGTCGTAAACAGGGATAATTCCTAATTGATCTCTTCCTAGATTCTTATACTCGGGGTGGTCGGCAACTAATATTACA
>JBBRRH010000065.1:0-21644 GCA_038201105.1 Nitrososphaera sp.
TATGCAGTAGAAGTAGCATGATACAAATAATCATTATCATTGCCCTGTAGTGGTTCATGATTCAAGTTCTTCGGCAACCAATTCTTGTATAAAATTATTAAATATAAAGATAAACTAAATATAACATTGTCCGCAAGGCTTAAAGTACTAGATCCTCTAACAAAGAATAATAATAAACAGAATCAGGGAATTGAAGCTAAGTTCAACGAACTAATATTAATACTCAATCCCAACTCTCAAGGGGGAGCTACGGGAAAGAACTGGAATGATACATTTGATAAAATTAAAGAATTTCTGCCAAGGCAGCATCGAATAATATTCACAAAAAAAGCTAATGACGGAACAAATATCACACGCAAGCTGCTGAAAGAAGGCTACCGCAATATTGTTGCGGTTGGTGGCGACGGGACGATTAACGAAGTTGCAAATGGATTTTTTGTTACGAAACCAAAGAATAGATCAGCCCTCAATTCCACAAAATTTAAGCCTGATTCCCAACTAAGGCCGATCAACCCCCAAGCAGAATTTTGGATTGTACCATCGGGTAGTCGCAATGTTCTTGCAGCTTCACTTGGAATACAACATCAAGGTATAGAATCATTCATGCGTTTGCGACAGATGAAAAGGCGCAAGGTGGACGTAATAAGCGTGACTGTGACCGATAAAGATAATCCAGCGACAACCCATAACAGAATTGTATTAAACGCTGCAGAGATAGGTGTAGGAGCTGAGATAATCGATAGATCCAAAAGAGTTAGAGGAAGGATAAAAAGTCGCCTTATCTCCACAATGGCAGGCATTATTTCCACACTACCAACTTATGAGAGTAATGAATGTGATATTATTATTGACGGAAATAAGAAGATAACTAGCAACGTAACAATGGTCGTTGTGGCGAATGGCAAGTTTTTGGGAGGTGGATTCAATGCAGCACCACGAGCAGATATTTCTGATGGACTACTCGA
The DNA here is from genome assembly GCA_038201105.1 of Nitrososphaera sp. Lineage (GTDB taxonomy): Archaea > Thermoproteota > Nitrososphaeria > Nitrososphaerales > Nitrososphaeraceae > TA-21. The sequence goes on from JBBRRH010000065.1 coordinate 966, forward strand.
TATGATCATAATGAAGAATTCGGGTAGTTTTAAAATCCTGGATAAACTAGTGGAAATGAAAGGGGAAAGTCAGTACAATGACAAAGAAGATATTCTCTATTATCAGGCATCACAGGTCGCCTTTGTGCCAAAAAATAGAAATGTTACTGTCTCCCTGGACGGTGAACCTGTAGGTATCCTTCCTGCCACTTTCAAGGTTCATCATAACGCATTGACCATCAAGTGCGAACCTCCAGTTTCTTAAATATTTTCGTTTTTGCCGCAATTTTTGCCATTAAGGAGGCCTAATAATCAAATACTACCAACACTGCAAGAGCAGGCGTAGTTGAACCGGATGCAAGCTCTGCCCAGTCTGGACAAGCAATCAGTGTCAATTCCCTGCCTATTTTTTCGCAATTTCGTCAAGCATTCTAATTGTCTTTTGCTCTCCTTCTTTAATTGAATCTTTGATAGCCTTTGGTGAGAAGTCTGCGTTCTCATATATAGAATGAACAGGTTCATCGCGAGAAATGTAATATACACCTTTTATTTCCGCCCCCGTATCCTGTTTATATTTTTTATACTTTCTGCGAATCTTTTCGAGTTGTGTCTTATCGACCTTAGTCAAGTCAATATTATTTTCAACCAGTTGATACAGTTCATCAATATAACGGAGATATCGAGTTATCACTTTAGACATTTGGACCGTACTCAGAGTCTTGTCACAAAAGATAATGTCTCTAGTTCTGTGATGAACCTCAGCCAAGTTCTCTGGCAGGAGATCAATCTTTTTTGGATAATTTTCCACCAAAAATATACGCTTATCATTTACGGGAGACGCCTCTATGACCTCTCTTAACGGAGTATTGCTGAGTAAACTCCCATCCCACGCGTATACACCTTTTTCAACTTCCACCCAAGGGAAATTGTATGATGAATAGGCACAGGTTGCAAGAATATGTTTTGGACTTATCTGTTGTCGGGAACTATCAAAGGTCAGAGGTTCTGATGTTAGCACATTTACAGCAGTCATTATCAATCGCGAGTTGGGATTTCCGCTAGGCTTCAATTTGTCATAGTCAATATACTTTTCTAAAGTTTTTGCCAGAGGAGAATGATCGTAAAGATAGGTCCATTTTGAAGGTTGAAAATATTCTGGGTCCGTTAACGAATATTCTAATGCCCATCGAGGCTTAAACATCTTGGAATTTCCAAATATTGCCGAACTTAAGAAAGACATTATAGATTTATCTCTGTATTCTTTCATCTTTCTTAGTGACTCATTTTTCTTTTCTCCTAGCGATGAAGTATAATAAAAATAATAGTTAGATATCATCTGTTCCAACTGCGGAGATATAGAACTAATATGAGTGTTCTCTAAATCCACGAAGCTATCTGTCAGCTCTAGCCAGAATTCTTCTAAAAGTTGTTCTGGCCGCCCATCATTCTTACTCCCAGCTATTATTGCCGCATTCACCCCTCCAATTGACGTTCCTGCGACGATATCGATCTTCATATTTTTTTCTGCAAGGGCCTTGAATACACCGCAGCCAAAAGCGCCCAACGATCCGCCGCCTTGAAGGATCAATACATTTTCGATTGCATTGCTATTGCTAGATGATGACGTTGTGGCATTCTGGAGCCCATCTTTTTTAGAATCTGTCCTACCTTCATCGACTCTGGGCGAAGACGTCATATCTTTCATTGCACGTATAGATTTATTACCATGTTTAGCCATACGTATCACTCCACGTGATGATTGTGCGCCAATTGATCATACAACCTGACTGATTTTATGTTAGCAAATTCCAACATTCCGTATCTTGACATCTCTCTGCCAAATCCACTATTTTTGATACCTCCGAATGGAACTCTAGGATCCGATATGACTACATTATTTACAGTCACAATACCAGATTCTATAACTTTCGACAAGCTTTCTGCTTTATCAAGATCCTGAGTCCAGATGCTTGCACCAAGGCCATATTTTGAGTCGTTGGCAAGTCTAATCGCTTCCTTTTCGTCATCAGCCACTATTATCGGGGCAATAGGACCAAATACTTCTTCCGTTGCGATACGCATGGTTGGAGAAACATTCTTCATGATTGTTGGTAGGTAAAAGAAACCTTTGGTATTAGTACGTTCTCCACCTGCAACAACTTCTGCTCCTTCCTTTACCGATTCTGCAACTAGAGATTCCATATTCTTCAAACTATTGATATTAACAAGAGGACCAATATCCGTATCATCCAAAAGAGGGTCTCCGACCTTAAGTTTCTTGGTCTTGGAAACAAATTGTTCGGTGAATTCGTTAGCAATGTTTTTCACCACAATAAATCTCTTTGATGCAATACAACTCTGACCGCAATTGATGAAGCGGCCTTTAACTGCTCCGGCAGATGCCTTTTCCACGTCTGCATCTTCACATACTATGAATGGATCACTCCCTCCCAATTCTAGAACTGTCTTTTTTAATTGTGAAGTAGCTCTTTGTGCCACTTTCGCACCCACAGAAACGCTACCCGTAAATGTGACAGCGTTAATATCCGAATCAATAAGGGTTTCTGCGATACTCGAGTCTCCTACGAGTGTTTGAAAAATACCGTCTGATGTTCCAACCTTTCTGAACGTCTTTTCGATTTCGATCCCACATTGCATTGTGGCACTTGCTGGCTTCAATACAATAGTATTACCAACCATCAGTGAAGGGGCTGCAAATCGTAGGGCCTGCCAGTAAGGAAAATTCCATGGCATTATGCTTCCAATGACCCCGATTGGTTGAAATGTTATGATACTCTTTCTTGCATCAGTGTTTACCACTTCATCTGATGTAAAGATTTTTCCGTTATCTGCAAAATATTCAATAGCCCAAGCACATTTCTCTACCTCTGATCTTGATTCTTTTATCGCCTTTCCCATCTCTTGTGTAGCAATCCTGGCCAGACTTTCCTTATTCTTTCTGAATTCATTGGCAAAATCATAAAGTAGATCTGCACGCTTATCTATGTCTTTTTTCCATTCTCGAAAGGCGCTTCTCGATGTTTTTACTATCGCACATATTTGTTCCTTCGTCACAATTTCGTACTCGTTAAGAATTGTTTCTGTTGCGGGGTTTATAGTCTTTATTTTAGATGTTTCTGTTGATGTCGTCACGGATTTATGACACCGCGCCCCAATATCTTGCCATCTTTTAGCATTTGCAGAGCTTCTGTGGCTTGGTCGAGTTTAAATCGGTTTGAAACAACCGGTTTTATTACTCCTCTTTTTGCTAGCGAGACTAACTCTAACAAGTCACTCAAGCTCCCAGTATACGATCCGATTAATTTGTATGCTCTGGTAGGCATAGTGACCAAACTCAGTCGCAATTCACCGCCAAAGAGTCCGACTAGTACTACTCTAGCTCTTCTTCGGAGAATCTGCATATCAGTTTCCACAGTCTTTGATGCATTAACAAAATCGATGACTACGTCTGCGCCCAATTTATCTGTCATCTCCATCACTCTCTTAACGGGGTCACCTTCTCTTGGCGAGACAGTATCATCTGCACCATTTTCCTTTGCAACTTTTAGCTTTTCTAGATCCAAATCCATTGCAATTATCCTCGCACCGGTAACTGCTTTTGCTAACTGTACTGCCATTAGCCCCAATCCACCTCCTGCTCCCACGATTACTACATTGTCGCCAGGCTTTAGATTAGCATTCTTTACTGCCCCATATGCTGTAAGTGCTGAGCATGACAAGGTAGCAGCTCTATCGATGTCGAGTTTATCTCCAATTTTTACGAGGTATTTGTAGCTTGGTACCAATACATATTCTGCATATCCGCCGTCAGTGTATACGCCTAATGACCTTGGTTTATCGCATAGATTTTCTTGTCCGACTCTACACGCTGGACAAAGTCCTTCTCCTATCCATGGAAAGACAATTACTTTCTCGTTTTTGTCAATTGCTTCCTTCGCAGCCTCTTCACCCAAGCTCTCTACAGTTCCCGCGATTTCATGGCCAGGTGTTAGTGGATAACTTACGCCCCGATCACTAGCCTTGAGAAATTGTCCGTCAAGTCCTTGATAACCACCTTCCCACAGATGAATATCACTGTGACAGACGCCAGAGGAGTGAACTTTTACGACGACCTGAGATCCCTTTGCCTTTGGAATGTCAAGATCTTGCAATTGCAGTGATTCCTTTGGTTTAACAATTCTGGCAGCTTTCATTTTATCATCATCCTAGAAATATTCTGACTGCACAGTATGTTACCAGTGTTGAGGATCTTTAAACGAGGGACTTTTGCAACTTCGAAATCCTCATTTAATTCACACTTGCCACCTGTTCCAAACATTGTTTTCTTTATCTGAAATTTATTAGTCATGTTCATGATATATTGCTCTCGTCTACTAATGTAAGACATCTGAAATATGAAGTTTTAATGAGTAAATACATCAGCATTACCTAACAAATTCTTCAAACCACAATAATCCACTTGCTTTGCAACTCATCAATCACTCCATTTCGGACAAAGAATTACTCAAAGATTGATTATCGTTCAATATCTAAATTCCCCCTTAGTTGCATAAAAATTATTGGGATTTAGACCTATCGGACCACGAACATGTATGATTAAGAGGCTTTAGCTTCATGAAGGACAGTGTTGTAACACTTTGTAACCATTTGTGTTAGGTTGTCTATCTTTTCTTGCGATGTAAACGTCTTGTTTAATACAGTTTTGAGCAGGACAAGTCATATGACCATGTTATTAAATCAAATTGAAGAGCACGAACATGACTCGCAGGGTGTTACCGAAGAGGTTACAGCATGTAGATTTTGTAAATGTAATAATATAGTATTTGATGCCGAACGAGGCGAAAAATTATGCAGCAATTGTGGTATAGTTTTGGCTGAAGGAGTAGAAACAGAAGATCTCGGCTTGGATACAAAGGATAAGATAGACCCTACTCTACACAATGGTATATCGTCATCTCTTATGACCTATGACAAAGGACTTTCAACTGTGATTCCCTTTGCAAATACAGACGGGAACGGGTTAGCATTGAATGCTGAACAGAGGTCATCCGCACAGAGAATGAGAAAATGGAATACTATCTCGAACAGTAATAGAAGTTATCATAGAAACCTCAAGAATGCCTTTGCGATAATAATTCGAATAAAGGACAAGCTTTCTCTGAGTGATCCATTGATCGAGAAGTCTGCCTACTACTACAGAAAAGTAATTGATCTTGATATCATCAAAGGACGCTCAATCAAAGGTTTTGTTGTCGGATGTGTTTATGCTGCTTGCAGAGAGAGCAATATCCCAAGAACTATTGAAGAAGTTGCGGAAGTCGCCGATGCAGACAAAGTTTTCGCGAGTAAATGCTATAGGTTATTGGTAAGGCGCTTAAAACTAAGATTGCCGGAAATAGACGGTACGTCTCATCTTGCAAAAATAGCTAACAACGCAATGATAAGTGAGAAAACTGTGAGACGGGCAGCTGAGATGATGTCCGTAATGAAGCAAGACCCAATATCGTTTGGAAAAGATCCAGGTGCTTTAGCAAGTGCAGTTCTATACGCAGCGTGCTTGGAGCAAGGAGAGAAGATTGCGCAGGGACATGTTGCTTCAGCAGCAAATGTTAGCATAGTAACATTGAGAAAGAGATTCATTGATGTCAGGAAGGTATTTCCTAATGTCCCCAATGGGCCTACAGATCTTGCACTGGCTAAGGCCAGAAATTAACGGGCCTAGTCATGTCCTCCCCTAAAAATAGCCGTCGAGGACATTTAGAGACTAGTGATACCAACAATAGAAACGCTACTATCTTTTTGTGTTGCCCGCAATGTAGGGGAACCTATCAAATCAAAAGTATAGGCCAATTTTTGGCTTGCAAACGGCTCATTTGGCATATGCTATTAAGGAAAATCGAAGATGGAATTAGGAAACAAAGAATCATTGGAACACTGGCTGTATGTAATGCGAGGGAAACTATGCTCCGACAAATAGAGCAAGAAGGAATTTTAGTTAGCAGATGTCTACATTGTTTACTTGATTTTTCAAGGCATTTTTTGCAGTATGAGTGATGCAGGAAGTTAAGTATTCTGCTTCCGCACATGCAGCGCATAAAATAGATTAATTGATAGAAAAAGAGCCAAAACAATAGCCTGGAATGGCTTTTTGCCGAAGGACATGAATCACTTTCCATTCAGGTATGCGTATTGCTCTACAAATCGTCGGACCGCTGTTGGTCGCAACTTTCTCATTCTCAACTGCCTAAGGAACCTTAATTTGCTGTCCCCGCATCCATTTCAATTCAGGTGGTTTCTTATTTAATCATCTACCTCTCCATATTTCAGCATCTAGTTAAGCACCTCTTATACTTGTGAAGATAGAAAACTTTACTTGTGGAAGCAAGACACGTCTTTGAACTGGCAGTGGGTCTTTTAGCTGCAACTTTGCTTGTGGGACTAGCAATGCCCAACAATGTGTGGGCTGATGAGATAACTGGTACTGACGGTAACGATAATTTGCTAGGAACAAAAAATCCAGATACAATAAGCGGACTTGCAGGGGATGATAAAATTGATTCTAAGGATGGTAAGGATCAGGTCAACGGAAATAGAGGAGATGATGAATTACATGGCGGGAAGTCAAGGGATATAATTAAAGGTGGCCCTGGATTAGACAAGCTGTTTGGAGACGGAAGCAACGATAAACTGTATGGTGGAACTGGCGATGACGATCTTAAATGAGGTGCTGGAGCAGACCACTTCGATTGCGGGAAGGATAATGATGAGATTTTGGATTTCAACCCATCTCAGGGAGATACCAAAACAAAGGACTGTGAAGACTTTTAGTCAAGACCTACCTTAATTTTTTTGCGAAGTCGTTTAGGAAATGGCAATTCTATTTTTCTTACTAATTTATAGTACCGTTTGCTAAAGGAATCAAACAACAGTCAAAACTGTTCGCCAGCCAACAAGAAATATAATAAGGCATATTTGTCATCACTTATGGTTTATAATGATAGGACAGATCGTTCAATGGATTCGTTATTTACAACTTCCCGGGGATCCTTTTACTTTGTTGATTGATGCTATAACATCGTGGATTAGTGCTTACGGCTATGCAGGTGTTTTTCTTGCCATGTTGATTGAAACGGTCTTTCCTCCAATTTCAAGTGAAGTAGTCTTACCACTATCTGGATACGCTGTATTCAATAATCACGGAGGAATAATTGATGCGATAATTGTGCTGGGCTAGGGTCTACTGTCGGAGCAACTGTGATTTATCTTGTTGTCAGAAAATTAGGAAGATATGCCGTAATCAAGTATGGCAAATACATATTTCTCGACAATAAGAAACTTGCTAAAATTGAGGAATGGTTTGCCAGACATGGAACTAAAGCCGTATTCCTGTGCAGAATGGCACCGGGGATGAGAGAGCTGATATCAATTCCTGCAGGCTTAAGTAGCATGAATTTCCTAAAATTTATTGTATTTACCTTGCAGGCTCACTTATTTGGAGCATAACCCTAACCTTTGTAGGATATACATTTGAAAAGACAACTCAGAAATGGATTGAAAGCTCTTCGTATATTTTCAATTACATCGCAATCATAATAATTGTTGGAATGTGTGGATATATTGTTTATCGGTTTGTAAAATCTAGATGAAAAGAGATAGTTATTCGGGAATTATTTCATTCTGAATGTAAGCATTGATCAATAGAATAGAATTTGAATTTTTTCTTAGCTGGAAAAATTCAAATTTACACGTGACGGTAATTGGTAACAACTTTGAATATCTGGCTGATAGTCCAATTACTTAAGTGTGTCTATTCTAAAGAAGCACCTGCAAAGAGATTAAATCATGCATGAAAATATTGGTAATTTATTTGATTTCAAAATACATTTCGAGGACATATACGAATAGATTCAATGGGATTACCTTTAATGTCTAAAATGACTCAACCCTCCAAATTAAGCAAGTATTTTGCTTAAGAGTCATACAAAATTCCATTGATGCAAATTCACATTCATCTCTGGTTGTCGTCATTACAGACTTCATGGTATCGGAAGCGCTTTAAAGTTTTATATATCGTGACGTATACTATATGATTATGACCACCGATGAAAAACAATATAGATGCGCTCAGTGCGGTCTATCCTTTAAATCGGCGGAAGAAGCGAAAGCACATCTTCTCCAACACTAATAGTTGGTACCATTGAAGGTAATTTGTATGCCAAATTGTAGGTAATGTGCTTCTCTTGACTTACAAATAATAATAACAAACTCCAACAGATACGTAATCAGAAAACTATTTTGATAAAGTACAAAAATAGCCAATGATACTTGAAATCCCAAGATAGACGACACAAGAACTGTCATTGCAGATATAGGTCAGATTATTAGATTATGCTTACTAAAAACATTCAAAGCCTACTTACCGTCAAATATACGCAGCATTTATTGTATATACACATTATCAGACTCGAGAACTCTATCGTCCAAACCAACCTTGTCTTTTGAAACACCAGAGCATAATCACCGATGGCAATATAGCCGCTGTTACCAGAAGGGTGAATGACGTAAATGGCCCAAAGAACGTAGCAGGGCCAGTCTCGATTCCACCAGGTAGATTTACGTTCATTCCGTAAATAGCTGCAACCACTGTAACGGGAATTGACAGTGTGAAGAGGATTGTCAGGACTGCCAAGATCTTGTTCGACTTTTCGGTGCTTAGCATAAAGTCAGTATCCTTGAAGATTTCTATAGTTTCCTTTGATTCTTCGAGTACCTCAATCACCTTGTCGATATGATCTTTGACATCATCAAAGTACAAAGTAAGGTCCTCTGTAGAGAACTTTTGGATATCTTTACTTAGATCCATTACGATACGTTTTAACGGAATGACTACCCTCCTGAGCGTCGTTATTTCTCGCCGTAGTAGCGAAATTTCTTTTGGAGCTGCATGTTTATCATCAAATACAACATCTTCTATGTCATCCAAGTTTCCTTTAAGTTTCATCAAAATATGTAGTAGATCGTCGACCAACAAATCTATGATCCTGTGAAGCAGATATCCTGAAGTTGTACCCATAAACGAATCTCGTTGTTTTTCACTAATCTTGCAGAGTTCAAACATTTCAGTCAGCGGTTTTAATTCTCCCTGTTGAACAGTTACCAAATAGTCAAATCCCGCAAAAATTGCAAGATGAGTAGTACGTGGAATACTCTCGTTCTTATCAATGCTAGGAAAATGAAGTATAACAAAAATGTGGTCCTCATAACGGTCTATTTTGGGAATTTGTATTTTTGAAAGACTGTCTTCAATATTTAATTCATGAAAGAGATAAGTTTCTTCCAATATCTTCATCTTTTCACGCGTAGGTTTCCGGATATCTACCCATGTTAACCTCTTATTAGAAATCGATTCAAGACCTAGTTTTCTTTCTCTAATTTCTGCCATCGAACCTATCCTCACTTTTTTGGTTCCATACTACCGCTCTTGAATTCTATATTAATATTCCTTCGCTCCCATAACGGACAACTGTCACAGTTAGGGACGGAGATACCTCCAAAGAAAAGCCAAAAGTGATCCCTACGGGCTTAAAGTTGAAATAATCAGACTAGAAGCGATTAGAAGAGACTATACCTGCTTATCGCACCGAATCAACTTAATACTTGTGAGCATCAGGTAAAATGAGCCACTTATCTATTCTAAACAATATTTTCCCTACAGCAGCCCTTTAATTGAGGACCTCGCTTTCAATAGATCCATCCTCTATGTAAATAAACTTTTCAGTTTTATCTGCTAGTTCCTGATTATGAGTAACCATGATGATGGTGTGTCTGAATTTGCTTAGACGGAATTAATTAATTTTGCAAGTCTGGCTTAACTTGTTGATTATTGAATACAAGGCCCATATCAGAAGGACTATTGAAAGGACACGTAAGGGGGTTTGATAATTGGATAGAAAGGTTGAAGCGGCTATTCCTGCGCCGCCAAATGTAGATACAAGGAGAAATCCCAGCGAAGAACAACTAGCGCATGTACTTGAGAGCACACTTACAGTGGAACCTGAGAAAAAGGACGCAAGATTCATTTTCAATTTCGAATGTTTCAAAACATATATGTTCATGCTCACTATTATTCCCAATAAAATCGAAGTTAGTGTTGAAAGAATAAAGCCTATAACCGCATCATCTGGCAGATAAAATATTACTATTGGTGAAAAGAATAGCAATTGGTCAAAGATACTGAAGGCAGTCCAGAATATCGCGGCTGTTATAGCGGCAATTGATAGATATAGCCATCTTGAAAAGACTATTCTGAAGGAAAGAATAAGGGAATCCAACCAATTGGATCTTGCTGATATTTTGTTCCCATCGCTCATTTAAACAAATCAGCCCTCAAAGATTTTTTTATCGATGACTGCTTGGAATGAAGGGAAAGGATATGCTTCAATTAATATTTCTTGATCTGAACCATCTCTCTTCTCTGCTATAAAAATTGGTGTTCCTTGAAAGACGGATGAAAATGCAAATTTTGTGTAATTCTCAACAAAGGACTTGTATTTCTGATCATCAAGATAGGGGTTAAATTCATGCAGCTCTAGTGATGGCATTTTTGAAGTAATTCCCTCAAGTTTTTAACGCTTACCCAACCGATTATTGTATATTATATCCTAAAAAATTCCAAAACTTTCGTTGGTAATTGGCACACTAAGACGCAATTGCTGCATTGGCTCCGGTGGTATTCGCATTCATTCCCAGTGATACAACTGGTGTATGAAGCAATATTAATATTCTCGTGAGTGGTTTATTATGGGACTCTGGTAATACAACTTGGTCAATTCCTTTTGAATTGATGTAATTGTTCCTGATCATCAGAATAATACTACAACTAATTTAAACTCGGGCCCACAGAGCAAATTTAACGCAAAATCACTTACAAAAACTGAAAGGCCAGTAACAAATAGTCTGTTTGGTAAAAAATCTTGCGGAAGTTTAGGGACAATACCTAATAAATTAGTACTGGTTTAGATATTAACTTGGATAAGAAATGAAGTAACTTTTCTTATTTTGATTTTCTACACTCCTCCTATATACCTTATTGTGCCACTAAAATGGAAGTTTGAAAAACACATTCAGGCTAATTACACTTGGAATCGTCTTGCTTATTTCTATGTCAACAAGCGTTTGGACGTTTAACCTTGTTTTCGCAAAAAATAATGATATGCAATTTGAAATTTCTGATTGTCCAGTACAAAGGACTGCTACCACCGAGAAGGGTGGTCCTTGTCCAGAGATGGGGACGGGAACCAAACTCGATAACAGCTTTGATAACAACATGGTAAAATCTCAAACTGCGATGGATAAGAATTCAGAACCTACGCCAATTCACTCTAACTTAGCTAATAGCTTAGAACAAGTCGATCCATTTGGACCTATTTCAAAATAAGGAGTGTGGAAATTCGTGAAAAGCCCTATAGATATCACTGCGTTGTCAACCTTAATAGCATGCATGTCCCTAGTGACCACTATATTTGTAATTGTTACTGAAGAAAAAGTATTTGCTGCAGACTCGTTCACCATTGATTCTCAGACAAACCCACAAGATGTGAAAGGCCCAATCAAATTCAAGGTGATAACCTCTGCCAATGGTGAAACTACAGCGAAAAAGACTAGTACTATATCTGAACCCAATTTGGGAACAATAGACATTCCGTTTCACTTCAAGAAAGTAAATGATATAGTCACTGTCGGCTTTCATGATGAGTATTTTGTGTGTGGATATATACTTGACGCTAAAACGGGTCTGACGACGTCCTATGTCTGTAATGAAGGAGATCTTCAAAGTCCAGATGTAACAAACGCCGCTAGCCTGAGTTCATTTTTAACTGTCGCCGAGGGAAAAGATTCGAAGGCAAATGATGTCAAACTCAATGTTTTGGTACCATATTATGATAAACTAGACGGGCAGAAAATTAAGGTAGTGGCAATGATTAAAGGTGAATTTCAATCTAAGATAATAGATGAAGACCGGACAAAAGCTAACATAATCGACCCAGAGGGTACGAATGGCAAAAGAATAAGTGTTATGTTTACTTTTGACAGAAATACAGACATTGGTAAAATAAAACTAGGGGACGAATTTTTTGCTTGTGTATCGGCTAATGCGCTCAATCCACCATCAGGAACAGCATGTGAACATAGACATGTTAAGAGTTTCGATGAACCTAATGTTCTGGCTACTGGCCATATAAGATAAGACATTAATCTGTCAAAAAACATTAATTATTAACTATGATCCAAAATATAGGGTAAGGCGGTAGAGATTCCCTTAACTTCCAAACTAACAATAACGTGAGTAGTATCTAACTAGATTCAATTGTTTCTATTGCGAAGGGATTGGCGATATTCTATATATCCTTCCATCTTCGCTGTCATAGATAAGGACATACAAATACCCGTCTGGTCCTATTTCCAGATCAGTGATCCCCCCAAATCCTTCAGCGAATTCAATCTGCTCTGTACCATCTTCGCCACTTGCGACCTTATCTGCGAGTGCTCCGTTGAGAATAAAACCAGTTCTATCTTTATTCAATTTGAAGTGGTAAATATTACCATATTTTATATCTCCGACAAAAATGTCATTCTTGTATTTCTCTCCTAATTTGTCCGAGCTAAAAAATCTTAAGGCTGTAGGCCCCACAGTATTGCTCCATGTAAATTCTGGAGAACTGTACCTACCCTTGCCGCCAAAATCTACAAGATCTAAGGATCCATTTGTCGCAATTTCCCCCTTTTCTGGTTCCTCTAGAGGATCAACATCCATCTTCCAAATTCCTTGAACCTTTACCCATCCACTATTGAATCCTGGCTCAACGACATTAATCTCGTCACCAAATGTAGGACCATTTTCAGTATCCCACATCTTCCCGGTAATGGGGTCAAAATCAAATCCAAAGCTATTCTTTATCCCATAGGCATAATATAGATTAAGAACTGGCGTATTACCCAAAATACCCTCACCAACAGGAAGTCCGTCTTGTGTTATCCTGAGTATACCTGCTCTTCCATCAGGTGCTAGCCCATCTTCATAATTTTGAGCTTTTGTTTCAGTCCCTATTCCCTTGAATGAACCATCCACATCTCCAATCGAAACATATAGATTGTCGTCTGGACCTATTGCCATTTTCCCAGCATTATGTCTTGGTCCTGGTAACGCGGGTAGGTCCAAAAGTAATTTTAGGTTTACTAATTTATTATCAACTAATTCGTACCGATAAACTCGATTACCCAAAGGATTGGGTGATGGACTCCCTGCATCGTTTAGTTGAGCTTCTGTAAAGTAGAGGAAAACGAATGTTTTTTTACTTTCATTATTTATTGATGTAGCTATTCCAAGCAGTCCCCTTTCATCTTTTTTTGTAGTATCAACATGAAGCAATGGTTGACTTGATATTATACCGTTTGTTATTCTCTGGACATTTCCAGTATTCTTCTCAGTAACTAAAATATCATTTAGACCAATAAAAGCCATAGCACTCGGCGCTTTAAGACCTTGCGTTATTAATTGGGATTTTAGACTTGAATCAGTGATATTTTGTATCTCAATTGTAATTTTTGCCCTAGAAAAAGCTGGAGATATATAGTACCACATAGGAAATAAAATGAGAATTAAAATTGTGAAAAATACTGTGGTCACGATTATGAATTTTTCAACTTTTTCCATTAGCACTTGTAAGTTATTGTGACAATTCATTTATTGGCATTTGAACTATCGACTATTGGTTAGACAAATAAAGAATAACTAATAGCATAATTAATGTTAAAGTACTAGTAGTAAGGTAGGAGATATTCTTTTCTACAATAATCACATAAGAGTAGCTTAACGCCATATGTATGAGTAGATTTGTCAAAGTCAATGACAAAGCTACTATCTCTTTCATTTAACATGTTTATTATCAAATCCATGTTATCAGGATCTAATGCATTAGATATAATAGTATATAGGATGTCAACTCATATCCAGCTTGGAATATTGAACTCTTCTTGACAAAAGAGGCATAATAATAGCTTTGGTTCCTGTTTATCATACTCACTTTCATAGCTATCATTAATATCGTTCATCATGTCGATATAACTTTCAATATTATCATTGCAGTCTATTCGATCATCACAAAGATCGCATTTATGGTGCTGTATCTTTAACTGCTTATCGTGATGATATTGTCTGACTAGACCTAGACCTAACGGAGTCTGTCTAGTCTTAGCCTTGACCTTAGAGAACAGGTTCACGTTGATAGACTTTCTTGATACAGTCCTGGCAGTATCTTTCCATCTGTGATGCACCTTCTAGAGGATAAATGACTTCATGGGTAGGAATGCTGCGACATATGCAGCAAGAAGATCCATCTGGTAATTTCCTTATCATCCTGGCCTTTGTCTCTTCCTTGATGTTATTAGAAGATACAATCCTTTCCAGTGCTTCCAACTTGTCTTTAGGGATATTGAGTTCTTTTACTGTGGCGTTGTCCCGCATTCTTAACATTCTTGTACAAGAATACTCTCCAATGAAATTATTTAAGTACTCTCACGTTCTTAATAACTTTAGTAAAAGGATAGGATAAAAAGATGGACAACTGGAATGAACAACTCTTTGACATGATAGGAAGGATGCGTCAACATAGAGGCAGTAAGACTGCTGCAGTAGTAACACCGTGTCAAATGATGGTAGGAAATAATCCAAATAGAAATAAGAGTAAGGCTGCTTCTGTGTTAGGTATCAACAAAGTGAAAATGATAAGTGACTTCATAAGTTCTAATGGAATGCTTTGAAGTACAAGAAACAAAAGAAGAAACTTCTGCCGTATATCCATGGAATTAGTTAGTTAGTTAGTTATCATTGAATGATGATATGACAGATGAATTAGAAGACGAAGACGAATTTGGAGATATTAGAATATTGTTAATGTTGAAACTATCTTTGCAACTGGCTAACCAAATCAAAGAAATGAAACGACTAGAAGGTTAATCAGTCCTATTCCTTTACTGTATCAGCAAATCTGGATAAATCTGATATCCAACATTTATGACAGACCCTCTCCTCTGTCTCAACCTTATCTCCCCATTCATCTATTATGTTAAAGAATAGACAATTTCCTTCCAGTTTACCCTTGTCTAGTTTGGGAGGTGAAGTAAATGGACTTCCACACACAAAGCAGTTATAGAAACATGAGTCTAGGAGCCAATCGGTGCGGCTATCTATCTTATTCATCTTTGTACAAAGGTTAGCAGGTTATTTGTAGAGTCCCATGCGCTTTAGTTCTTCGTCTGGGTAGCGTATTCTTTGTGCAGGTCCACCTTCTTGTATTGCCATTTCCAGAAACCTCTTCCACTCTGGTACTGTGAACTGTTCATAAGTAAAGTCGCCACATCTGAAACTCTCAAGTCCTAGGATATGGTCAAACTTACCGTACCAGATTATACTTTCCTTATCTGTGACGCTTATTGAATCAGGTCCAAAAGGATGTTCATTCTTTAGAATATCGTCAACTGCCTTCTTAGTGAAAGGAATCGTATAAACTACCTTGGGTAATCCCATAACATACTGAGATTTTTGTACACCTGTCTTTGGATCAAATTCACCTAACTGTAGTTTCTTTGTTTGTTCTTTATGCCTACCAACGACATGTTCTGTTGGTCCGAGTTCATTCCCATTCCATTGTTTGGCCGTCCACTCAGTTTCGTAATATAGATAATCTTTGCTTTCATTCTTCTCAGTTGAGTAGTCTATCGCTCTAATCCTGAACATTCTTGTAATGCGGACCTTGACCTTACCTTTCCCTGGGTCTACTGCAGCAAGGAACCGATATTCCCACTTGTCAGGTCTATGGTCTACGTCCGGTGCTTCAAAACCTTCCTTGATGTATGAATCAAATGCCGCTGTTGAATAAGTAAATTTTAATTCCTTCTTTGATCTTTCCGCTTCGTGCCCAGGTATAATTGATGAAACTTCTCCGCTCATTTGTCCTTAATAGCATGAGGTAAATAAATAAAGTTTCTACTTAATTAATTATTTAATTAAGTATGATACTTTGCGATATGCTTACTACGTATCTCTTTAGTCTTGAACCACTTGTTACAATTTGAATTGTTGAATTTGCACTGTACCCAAGGGTCGACATCAAAGGGTTTGGGCCAACGTCCCAAGATATCAATATCCACGACGTTATTCTCATCCGGTTGAATTTCAGGTAACGGCTCGGGATCTGGTTTCTTGCTGGTGTCTATTATTGGATTTTCTTTGGTCTCTTGTGTTTCGATATGCTCCGTTAATGCGTTTGTTATCTCCTGCTTAGGCTTATCACTTGTAATTTCAGTTTTAGAATCCTTCTCTGTAGCCCAGGGTTCTGATTCGAATCCAACGATTGGTTCATTACTAATAGACTTTGGAATAACTTCATCTTCAAGACCTGGTACATTACTGCTTCTTTCGAATTTTTTGTCTAAACGTGCAGTTGATTCAAGTATATCTTTTGTCGCTTCGTAATATCCAGATAGGAACGGCTGCATTTCTATGATACTTGATAATATTTTGACCTTCTTGGTTGGATCTTTTTCCACGTTGTAGTTTTCCCACATTAATTTTTCTACTAACTCGACTTTATCGAGTCTTTCTAGGTGCTGATCTCGATAGACTACCTTTGCAATATGGTGCATCCTTTCGAGTTTCATTTCTTCTATCTTTTTCTTTTGTCGAAAGTACTTGGCCCTGGACATTTCATGTCCGGCATCTTTCAGATATTCTAATGCTTGAGGTACGTGCAATCTCATGGTAATAAGTTCTACGACGGCCCTTTGAGTCTCGCTTACACGCTTAACATGATACTTGTAGTCTCACTTTCCTTAATCTATAGTCTCTTTTTAGGAAAATAAACTTTCATTATGAAGTCAACGGACGTTTCGGGCACTCAATTCTAAAAGAACACTAAAAATTGTTTGTGGGATGCATGTCTCAATATCGCCAAAGTATTTTAAGACAATATCTCATCAAAGTCACATTGCCATCTTTTGAAACTTGTTTGACTTTCGTAGCGGCCTCGTCTTCTTTTGCTTTAGACATCATATCGCCGATCAGGATATATGCGGCAGCAATAGCCATATGTATTGCGGCTATTACCGGACCATTATATGAAATCACCGCTTGTGTACTCGCTTCCGGTACGGATGAATCTTTGAGGACTTTACTTAAGGCTTCACAAGACACGGTTATAGTATTGATCTTACATTCATTCACTTTGAAAGTAAGTGGATGTTTTGTTCTGATCAAATCTGTCAATCTCTAATGACTCATGTTTAGGCTCTATTTTGTTTGCTCAACGCCTTGCTTTTATAATAGAAGATTCAATTTAACCCGATGAATACAAAAATTAGTCTAGCAGTTATCATCATGATAACTCTCGGAACAACTGTCGGAATTGGCGTTGTTGGCATACTGCAACAAAAAGCACTTGCTGTACAGACGCTCCAGCCTCCTCAAAGGACAGGGATCGGGGGAGGAGTTGATGACGTAAAAGCACCACCTGCTATTACTGGCGACAATATCTATGTAGCGTGGTGGACGAACAAGTCAGGAAACGATGAGGTGATGTTTAGAGCATCAACAGATGCAGGTAAGACATTTGGTGATAAAATGAATTTGAGTAATACTCCAAATGCTAACTCAACTAGAGTGGAAATAGATTCTGATGCAAATAGTGTAGTAGTTACTTGGTGGGAGACAAATCAAACCAGTGATATGCCCGTTATGAGAATAAGCACCGATAATGGTAAGACATTTGGAGACATTATCAATCTTTCAGCTAAGGGCCCAATTGGATGATCAGCAATTAGGATCTATAATCTTAAAATATTTTATTTTTTTTAATATCCTTTCCGAACTCGGTTTGTTCGTCAGATACTTTTGATAATTCTTCTTTCTTCTGCTGAACAAACTTGATAGCGTCTGTTATGACAACCCCGTTGGTAACTAAATCCATTTTGTACTTGTAGCAATCATTAGCTAACGCAAGAGCTTGAAGTCTAGTTCTGTCGTCTACGGTTGATGACATCGTCCTATTAGAATTGGAGCCGGAATTGCTAGTGGAAGTATCTTTACCATTGTTAGCAATTTCCCATGACATCTTCAAAACTTGGTTAATTCCAGCCATACAATTCTCATATTCACCCGGAAGCACGTTCTGTAAATGATTCTCCAGGTTCTTTCTGGCCTCTTCCCTTAACCATGCAATGTCATTAGAGACGGTTGGCTGAGATATCTTAAGGACAGTTGAGATTTCATTCTGGTTCAGGACCTGGACCATAAGCTCTTGTACTTTCCCCCTTCGCCACGTTCTCGCCTCCCTTTCTTTATGGCTCAATACAATCAGTTACCAATGGATTTGGTATTAACCTTACGCTCAATCAATTACAAATCCACCACCTTCAAGTGGATCTTGACCTGTTTCTTGCAAGTAATTTCTGATAGCTTTAAATTGGTAACTTGAAAAGTAATGATGCCCGGCTACCGGGATCAGCTAATATAATATAAGCTCATATGATTTCCCTTCCTATCTTATCCAACCCTAATCAATACTAAACTTGAGTTGAAGGGAGGAGTTGAGAGGGGGGGTGCTTATTTATACAGTTTTAAGAATCAGGACTAGAATTTGATGCTTTGCTGTCATTCTTATTTACTTCAGATTGTATTTCAGCCATATCAGATTTCAAATTATCCTCATAAGATTGTAATTTAGTAATATCAGATTGCAATTCGTTCACGTCCTGACTAGCTGATGCAACCAAATCGGGCAGGTCTGTGGACTGCGATTTATTTGCTTCAGATTGTAATTTAGTCATATCAGTTTTTAACTTGTTCCAATCAGTTTGTAATTTAATGGTAGGATTTCCCGTTAGATATACGTCTTGTGCGCCATGGGCAACCAATGACATTATACCTCCCCCAGCATACGTTATTGATATAGATGCAGAATTCACTATTACGCCAATCATTGCTATTACAATAATTAGTGCTATCCTAGTTTTAATCATATTTTCTTTACTAGAATGGAAGTATATAAGGTAGTTCCAAAATGTCTTGACTACAAAAAAGATAGGGTGAAAGCGTCTATGTCATTGCGTAAGTTGAGAGGGGGGTGTATTATATAATGCTTTTAAATTATTTCTTTTGATTTTTATTTTATTTATTTTTATGTCCACAGATCCAAAGTACCATTCCCGGCAATATCTTTCACTTTTTGTTCTTCCATTAAACTTGTTAGCTGTTTGTAATGTTGAAATATTATTGACATAAGGACTGAATGAATGACTACAGGTCTACAGGCCATCATACAAGCCGCACTATGTAATTTAAAATAATCATACATTTGATCAAACGTCCTTCTGTCCTTTTTATCTAAGTATGATCTAAAGTTCTTCCATTTCGTTCGTTCAATCTCAGCTGCAATTCTAAATGATGGTACGGTTCTACCCATTCACTCGAATCAAAGACTGCTGCTTTTAAAGAAAGGATTACTGGAAGGAGGGGGAGTCTCTAATGATTTCCTGTATTCGTATTGTCCTCTTAATCCCAACGAGGATAAACATAACCAGTCAGTAAATAACAATCAGGAGATCTAGTCTATCACTTGGTCATCAAGATGTATATCGTAACAGGATTTTCTACTGTTCCTATTCCAGTAGTCATTACTTGTTGCAACTTGAATCCGTACTGATTTTTCAATAAGTCCATCGCTGCCCATAAATCTGTATTCGACTGACCGCTTCGTAGCAATCGCTGGTCAATAGACCGCTCGTTTGTAATCAGATCACCTTGCAGTATAACTGTGTTAGGGCTTTCATATATTACTTCGACCCATGAATGCGAAACAGGTGGCATAACCTGTCCAGTTCCGATTTCTCGAGTAAATTTATCTTCAATCACCATTGACATGTTTCCTTGCTGAGCATTAACAGAAGAAACACTGACAGCCAATAATAACACCACAAAAGAACCCACACAATAGTATAAGATTTTCATATCATTATTAATTTTTGAAGATTTATATTTCTTAAGGAGTTTCATTTGTGTAGAACAATCATATACCATTAGATAAAAACAATTCGTCTCTATTACCCTACCCAATAATTAGCTAAACTAAATTTTGCTATATGATTTCAGAGTTATGCTCATGGCCTTGCTAATAAATAATTAGAGCCATAGCATAAGAAAGAGAGGAATAAATTCTATTCCTCCACTCCCCTATGTTTTGCGAGTGCGTGCATTCAATAATTATTCAATCTACTATTTATTTTCTTTGAAAGATACCTCTTGCAGATAAATTATTTATTCTTCTTGATACTTCTGAAAGGATATGAGTACACCTATTATTGAGCTTGATCCTGAAGATAAAGAGAAAAGAATTCAAAGATTAATGGAACATACGAAAGAAGAGATAGCTACTCAATGGGTTACGCTAGGCTCTGATATGAAAGATAAATATGATAAATTAAAGATTGAATTTATTGAGTACAAGATAGCCAATGATATTTCAAGATTCTTTGAAGATATCAGATCAGAGAAATCCAATGAAATACTTGGAAGTAAGATCAGGAGTGTTATACAGGGTAATATTTTGTACATAGATTGGCTTAAGA
>JBBRRH010000066.1:0-20885 GCA_038201105.1 Nitrososphaera sp.
AGCTAATGCGATCGTAGATATCATCAAAATTCGTTTATTTAGAGATGAAGATGTCCGTTCTTTTTTAATCACCTTGTCACTCTTCTTTTGTTCCCTCATTGCAGTCATAATTGATTTTTCAAAGTTCATCAGCTCAAGTGGAATAATACTTGAGATAGAAGCGTCTTTTACTGTAGCCTCATGTTTCAGACTATCGATAAGAGGCCGCGCAAGCGATGCCTTTACAGGTGTTATGAGGTCAACCCAGTAGGACGAAAGCCTGGGGGTCAGAAAGGGAATTATTATTATTCGAATCGTTTTCTTTAAGATAGAGGCATATCGTTTCATCATGTCCATGTAGGTGAGGACCTCAGGGCCTCCAATATCAAATATCCTACCTTCGGTTTCAGGGACATCAATTGACCGGACTAGATACTCTACTACATCGTCAACTGCAATTGGTTGGGATTTAGTCAATACCCATTTGGGACATATCATTAAGGGCAGCCTTTCCACAAGATACTGTAACATTTTGAATGACCCTCCTCCTTGACCCAGAATAACTGCAGCTCTAAATATCGTTACCTCAGCTGTGGATTTCTTCAGGATTTCCCCTACCTCTTTTCTGCTTCGCATATGCTCTGACAATTCTTCTTCTTTTCCATAAGTTAGACCGCCAAGATAAATGACCCTCCGTACTCCACAGGCAGTAACTGCTTGAGCAAAATTTTTCGCAGCAACTCTATCCCGCTCTGCAAATTTTTTCCATTCCTTTGATGAGCCTTCCATTGAGTGTATAAGATAGTACGCAATATCGACTCCTTTCATTACTTTGATCAAGTCAGAATAGTTTTGAACATCAGCATGAACAAACCCCAAACGGTCATTCCCTTCTTGAAAATAGCTTGAAAGTGAGTCTGTGTCTCTTGTCATACATTGTATGTTGTAGTTGCTAGTAGTGGCAACAGCGAGCAATTTTTTTACTAACCTTCTTCCAATAAATCCGCTAGCCCCAGTTACTAAGATAGTAATCCTTGGATTTTCTGTATTTGAGCTTATCTTACTGTAGGGGGGTTTGTTTTGCCCATTTAGTTCTGACCTCTTCCGTTCGGCACTATTTAACAACAGTTTCGATGTATCCAAGGCTCTTGTACTACTTAATTTCTTTATCTATTGGTTACTCGACTTGCTTCTTCACTCATTCAACGATTTTGGTACCGATGACATTTTGAGTAGAGAGTCGGAGTTCCGCCATTCTTCCTGCCATTAATCCAAAGATTGCTCCGTATATAAGGTGGAATAGTAACGATCCTCCAATTATTACTGGATACAATCCAGTGAAATAATTGGCTATATTATTCACATAAGCGTTAGGAGCAGAAGCTATGAATGAGTCCAAACTGGGCATTATTCCGAATATTGTTAGGGGTAAGAATAATACTGCCCACAAAGTCACTCCCAATATCAACCCGAGATACACTCCTCTATTAACGTTGTAAGGAATCAGTTTTCTCCAGAATAATGCTATCTGTCCGAATATGTTACCGGCTACAGTCCCAGTCAATATATGTAACCCAAGACCAATGTATTGAGCGGAGGCAGGATCGTTAAATCCGAGTGATAATCCTATTACCGCAAAAAAAGTGCCCGGTGGTGTACCTGACGCAGCGTCTACCAATACTAATAGTCCCGATATTCCCCATGCAGAAATTAACCCTGCGAGAGTACAGTATACTATTAACATTTTTGGTGTATTTTGCCATTCCATATCAGCGAGAACTGGAATCAACTATATAAACTAGCGCCAACTTTTAATCATAGTGCTAACTCATTTGAATTGATCCTGGATTCAATTGTAGAACAAGCTCGATACACTACATGGGAGAAATACACCACATTTCGATTTTGATGGTGGTGAAATAGTTGATCGCTTTACATCGTTTCAGACAGATCAAGAATTCCTGAATCTACATGATGGAAAAAAACTAACAGCAGTAACAACCTTCTCAAATGACTTCGATGGCGTTCTCTATCAAATCTGAAGAAAAAGCGAAAATAATATTTTCGAGATTAACAGGGAATATTTGACAACACGACCCATTTAGTTTTAGCCTTGGACCATGGTTCATCATAGTGAGAAATGGCCTTAATGAAAATCGTCTATTGAATAGACTACCAGAGTTGAGCGCGGGGAGTAGGATTCGAACCCTTCCTGCATGGTCGTGGAGTCATATGTTATTGTTGAAATCATACATCAGATAGCAAGGACAGATGTTGATCTATGTTATGGTGTCACACTCTAGCCATATAATTATCAGCGCAATGGAACTGGCCGTTTGTGAATCATATTTGACATGATTTTTAGACTCACATTGACATTCGAACTCAGGTGATGACATAAGGAGTGTTGAACGCTTGGGTACTCATAATAGTCTCATGTGAGGATGCTTAGTAGAAAGACGAGGGTCTGGTAAATTCCGGTGGAGAAAGTACTTCCCTCTTTGACGTAGAGGAACGTCAATTTTTCCAAATTCATAATTTTAATTTAAACGTATGGAGATTTTCAAGATAGAGAATCATAACTGGTTGAGGGGTCGATATCAAAAAAGAGGAAGATGAATTAATCCCAATTGACTATGCTTCTTTTATGGAATTGTTAATTGCCTTTGCATTCTCAACTCCAACCCTCCAGTACTCTTTCGTACTATCAGCTAGTCTTTGAATGCTCTCCATATTGACGATTACCAAGGTGTTCACTAAATTAGTAGCTGAAATAACATTGTCTACGAAATTGTCTACCATTTTGCTATAGTAGTCTGTGACTAGCTTTGGATAAGCCCAAGGCACATAATAAGACATGAATCTTTCCTGAAATTTAGGAACTAAGGATGCGGCTTCCCTCTGAAGTTCTATCAAATCATATCCAATTTCCTTAGTTGCTTGGATGGTTTCCTCTTGTATCTGACCCATAGCTTCCGTATACTTTGGAATTTCTCTCTTAGC
Organism: Nitrososphaera sp.; assembly: GCA_038201105.1. Classification (GTDB taxonomy): domain Archaea; phylum Thermoproteota; class Nitrososphaeria; order Nitrososphaerales; family Nitrososphaeraceae; genus TA-21. Next base: position 2,983 of record JBBRRH010000066.1, read on the forward strand.
CTCATTAACTGTCTTCTTTATGGTTCTTTTAGTTTCATCCAAAACTGTTTCAATTGCTTCCTGTTCTTGTTCTTGAACCGATGTGGACCCATTTTCCACGGTTTCTATTAGTTGCTCTGCTTCTTTCCTTGTCTTTACGTTCGGTGCTAACTCTGCTACAATTTCAGTTTCTTTTAGGGCTTGTTGCTCTGCTTTATCGTTTTTATCGTCAGATTTTTTGTTTAAATTTTTTGATGACATAATTATTATACGTGCTTTATCTTATTAGAATCTATGTATAGAGTTGACTAAATTGTCTGTGACAATGACCTTTAGCTTTTTTTCATTCATATGATACGGTAGTTTAAGAAATTTTGAACTAAGAGTTTAAAAAAAATAAAAGTATTGGTTTACTCACAAATTTGTTGTTCCTCAGCGGGGAAGCTTGTCGACTACAACGTCGATTTTTTCAATGGTCGGAGGTTGTTCGAAAAGCTCGGGAGCTTTTTCCATCAGGGCAGCAGCTACTTTACCAGTAAGATGTGCTTGTCTTCCAGCCTCGTCAGGGAATACATCAAAAATACCAAAAGTTGATGGGCCCAAACGTATTCCAAACCAAGCTACAGTAGCTGGCTCTTCTTGAACCAATGGCAATCCCCCACGAAGAAAGTTCTCTACGTCGCTCTCCTTCCCAGGTTTTGCCTGCATTCTAACGAACAGACCTACACTGACCATTTTCTTTCTTCCTATTGGATAGTTTCAAGGGGTTACAATCATCCATAATCAAACCATCATAGCAAATTATTTAACACTTGTATCAGAATACTTCGGGATTGAAGTCTATCTCACAATACGGGGCAAGGTTTGTATCTTGTCGATATAACGGTATCTCAGCCGGATTTCTTGCTCAAAATTGGATTGCCAAGAGACATAGCACTTTCATTGATGGCAAGATGATAAGTTACATCGACTGCAGTACTTTCTGCTGTAGTGGGACCCCTAGCTGACTCGCACTAAATTTTATTTCATGTTCGCCGGGCTTAAGTGGCTCAAGGAAGATAAACCAGCCATCACTTGACTTGATATACTTACTTTGAGTTACTATGAATTCAAACAGCCTATGAATGAGCGGTTGAATGATGAATCATGGAAGAAAATGCTGAATTCTGACAGCTGCCCGAGCGAACCAGAGTGGATACCTGAATATTCCGGATAATTCTATAGTGCTCAATACAAGAGTTTTAATTTACCATTTTATCATACCGCTGCCTCGATGAATATCAGTTCCAGAATCTGGTCCTTCTGGTTCATTCATCTATTATCGTCCGTTTTAAGTATAATCTGTACTGCAGTTGCACCATACTTAGGCGAGTACTTCGGCTACAGGGAACGTCAGCGAGAATCTAAAGGGCATTTATAATACAACCCGAGCAAACAATGCTATGATGTCAGATGATTGACAACTTGTGCCGCTTGTGAAAATATTTGCAATTGAAAGCTAAAATACAGTCATTGTGTATGGGCTGTGATGCCCGAAGAAGGCCATTTACATAAATGTGAAGCATGTGATGATTATTATCGACATGATGATTACAAATGTAATAAATACACAAAGTGGGGCAAATGTGAAAAACATGCTTAGAATGGATTGACATAATTTGGTCAGTCGGATAATCTGTATCTACATAAATGACGGTATAAGCTCAAATATTTTTTTCAGTTCCATTTCGACTGGTAATTTTGCAATCCAATCTGGCTCATTTACAATTTGAATCTCTTTTAGTCTATCTTCAATAAGTAGTTGAGCCAGACGCGGCTTCGAGATTATCTTACCTGATTTGATTCCTTTGGTAAGATTGACTCGCCATATTTCTTTTTCAATTGTTTTAATTAATGCCTCCCCAGTCCTCTTCATTCTGGATTCCACAGCAAACGGCTCCACTTTTCTATATGCCTTTTCAGATAATATTTGATTGACTTTGCATACAACATTTTCAATACCGAAATTTTCGGTTTCAAAATCTCTATCCCAAATACGTACTTTTATGTATTTTTGATATCCTAATTCTCTAGCGTATTGTCTCATTTTCTGAATTTTTTCGTTCACATCCCTATCATTATCTACCATTCCAAAAATTATGATATCTATTAATTGGGACGCTCTAAAAAGTGGTTTTAAATGTAGAAGATTATCTAGACCCTGTATATTGTATACAAAGAATCCGTCTTTTTCCCGGTTCACACCTCTCGCTTCTAAAATTAGTTCAATTACTTTTTCTTCAGTTTCACCCTCTACTAAGATGACTAATTTAATAGGCCTCTCGACTAGAAAGTATTTCAAGATTTGATTTTGAGTATTTTTAGTGTCATAATCAAAGGGTTCACCATAAATCCTTTCCTTCCATTTTCCACCATCGCTGCTAAGAACGTCATCCGGTTCGGGCATCTTTTTATGCGATATGTCCAAAATGAATTGACCGACCATGAACAAGTAATCATAATACTCTTGAGCTAGTAACGCTTTATTTTTCAAATCGTATCTCCGTGATTTCTTAATTAGTCGCTGCAAAAGCAACCATTCAGAAATTGGGTCTATATTTCTAGCGTGAATGGAGAGATTGGTATAAAATTCTTCCAATTGTTCAATTTTCATTCCGCATAGCATCAGAGTATGAAATGGTGAAAATTTCTTGGCCCAATTTTTTAATTCTAGTCGACTTTCTGCTGCAGAAGACAGGTCAAATAGATTTACTGGAATCTTCCTTTTTACCAGTCGTCCATAGTAATCATCAAGGAGAATCAATAATCCTACCCTTGGAATCCAGTTTAGTATTTGGGATTTTTTTGTCTGTTCAATTGATTGATTGATTTTGTCATGTACATCGTTTGGATTCTGCTTGGTACCTAGCATCTCAATCTTATGGGTCTTTGGATAATTGATACGAGATTGAATAGGGTCTATCTGCAATATTTGATATGGGTGATAGAATAACCATATGTCCTCATCATTTTTGGTATACTTCGGCCAGGGTTGAAAATCACCATCGGTCGGAAATTCAATCAAACCAATTGTGTTATAATATTGTAGTGCAAAAATATCTGTTCCAACATATTTGTACTTGAAATATGGATATATTATTTCTCCTAGCTTCGGCCTTATGAGCCTAAGTGCGGGTCTCAGTATGCCCAATTTATCGTAGTACTCCAATTGTCTCTCCGTTATGGAAAAACCTCTGACAGAAAGATACTTTAAAAAATCCGCGCAATTTAACAGGTTACTTACAGGAAATCTAGAGTTCATCATTAGTTTGACAGATCTGGTTACTCCGGATTCCTTATCGAAAAGCATCTTTCAATGTAGTGTACATCTGGTTCAATATAATTTCAATTCTGATTCGTAGTAAAAACGACTGAATTACTCAAAGATTTAATTTATACAAAAACCTACAGATGTAAGCGAAAAGTATTATGTAGGACAATTTGCATTGTTGCTTTAGTATATGTCGACATTTGTAAAACTAAATGGTTTTGAACAATATAAGAAAACTTGCTCAATAATATTCGGGAATACTACTCAATCGCAACTTAGATTTCTTAATGCGTCAATCGAATTGCAGCAAGTATTACTCACGTCCTGCGACAGCGTGGTCGCAAATCAATTAAGAGTGATTGAAAACTATGTGCAAGAAAATAAGAATAGTGGTCACCAGATAGAATTGTTTCTAAAGACCTATACTTCCATTGTGGGCATGTACATGACTTGCTGCTCATTGTGTTATGATTTCACAACAGTAAGTATTCAGACTTATACCAAAGGTCTAGATACCCTAAATCGTTATTTGTTGGGCATCTCTAAGAAAGAGGCTGAGATAGACGGTTTACCGCTTTCTGAGGCAGGATAGTTTGCAGACGCACCCGCGAACCTAACAGAACCAGGGCGACCATGATTGGTTTCAATGCACTCACTGTAGATTTAGGAAAATAGTTCCATGTATTTAGTTAGTCGAGTTAACCTGCCGCTGTAGAATCCGCATTAAGGTGAATGATGTATGTGTGCTGTGAATTAATATTTTTAATAAAGCTCCTAAGTGGTACTAGACTTGGCCTTGCAGTAATTCCCGCAAATCCTTTAACAAACTGATTACATAGTTCTTCAAGTGGCACTAGGTTGGATATGGCTCCAAATTTTCTTTTGCCAGCTATTTCCAATTTTGGAGCCAACGAAGACTTTACCATACGAACAACTCTAGTTCTCTGATTTAGAGTGATATCGACAGGGATTTTATGAATATCTAAAGCAATGCTATACTTTAAGAAATAATCCCTGTTAGATATAATTTCAGAAATATTGTTTAACGCTACAAAAATGTAAAAGGCCTGTTTTAACTTGAAACTTCGTAATAAATTGTAATGCTGTTCTGTCCCGATTATGAACCTTGTATAATTATTATTTCTGTTGGAAGTGTACGAATATGGCTTCATAAATTGGAAAACGATAATTCGTCCGTTTCTTAATATCTGCGTTAACGGATCAAGCCCTTGTTCATTAGTTTCTATTCTCGCTGGAGAAATGATAGTAACGTTAGTTTTAAACCGCTGTTTTATTATAAGGGATAAATCAGACAGTATATTTACTTCTGTTGTTCTTTCACTCGCGGTGCCCAATTTCAGCCAAAGTGTAGAAGCGCGAATCAGTACTAAAAGCATTCGTTATGTGCTCTGTGTGGAAGTTAGCCCAAATGTTTTCATACACTAGCATTTTCGTTCTCTCCAAAAATCTTTTTATATTTCTAGATACTAATATGACTAAGTCGTAGGAGCTGGGGGTTACACCGGTATTCGTACTCATTACTGAGGACCCCCAGTTTTTTGATTATTATCTTTACTCATGTGATTTATTGTGAAGGCTCAAGACCTCCAAAATGCGGCTGGCCGTTTGTGAATCATATTTGACATGATTTTTGGATTTTCGAAGAGACATTCCAGGCATTCAAACCCGGTCCATATAGGTAAATTGAAAATTCATACATGGATTCAACTTTACTGATTCAATTTGAACATTTAGAATTCAAATACGAATCTTTCCGAGTATTGATGATTATATGTCATCATGATTATTATTATTTGATTTAATCGCCTACGAGACTTTCTATCCGTTTTTTGGAGTATTTAATTGCTGTATGTCATTACACAGAAAGGAACATTTCGTATATTCCGTACTTATGGTTTTCAAATTCAAACTTATCTATCCAACAGTCTATAACGTGATATGTCATGTCATTTTCGGTGGTTATAGTTAATTGATATTTGGGAAGCTCAACGGTTGCTTTATTTATTTCCCTTCTTATTCCCGATAGCTTCGTATCGCTTGAATTCATTATGAAATATCCTTCAAAGTTTGCGGAAGTTCCCTTCCAAAAGTCTAAACGGAGAACGTCTAAACTCTTGGTCGGCACACAGGTTTTAACGCAATATGATTTATTTAGATTAAGTGTAAAGCTGATTGTGACATAAACTCTATGTATGGAGTGCGATATTTACCCAGTGAACTGAGCATCTGTGCGGAAGTATCTCAATAGTCCGTTATCTCAATTTGGTTGGATAGATTACTTCAAGGATTTCTAGCTACTATTACTTCCTGAACCTTTTCTCTATTAGAAGGCTGCTGAACCCATCGGTGTTTTATTCTCAGCTCGCATTCGGGACACGTGTAGGTGTCAGTTTGAATCGATGCGCTTGAATTTGTGGAACTTATTTTATCATTATCTAAAATGAAATTAGCCTGGAGCATCGAAAACATGCTTTTCCAGAAAATGATTGTGATTGTGACATTAATATTCTACCACAGAATCTAATAATTATTTAAATAAGTTTACTTATCTTGTTCATGTCTTTGGGTTCAAAATTTTAACACAAACTGTGACAGACTGCCTATGCGTCAAGAAGCTGGAATTGTGTTCCATAAGACCGACGAAGAGAGTTTAGAATAGAAGTTTTTAATGCTTGTCCTTTTTTTTAATAAACATAACCACACATCGGGTGTGTATCCATATTAAATATACCAAAACTTGCATAGTTATTTTTCCGGTAGCTAACTTAATGTTAATGGAGGATGACACCGAAATTGCTTCCTTATACAGTCAAGTGTTGAAAGATAGAGGTAAGGTTACTCTGGCATCAACTGCTGAACAAAGAAAAAGAAAGTTAGTTAATGTTGTCTCAAATAATAATGTTCAACCGTTAATTATTTACCTAATAAATGAACAAAGTAAAGCTGATGAATCACTAACCACCACCTGTGGTGGTATGCGTTTTGGGCTCACTCCTTGCATTTATATTCTCTACACCGGTTAGATGCAATAATACGAAACCAAGGCTACCCATATCGGCATCAGTAGGGTCACAACTACACATGGCTAAGACACCTATTTGTTTGGTAGGGATAAAGCCTGCAAAGGCATTCCAGCCATTGATTGTTCCAGTATGAGTGATTGTCTCTGATCCAAAATTAGTAATTATACGCCATCCTAATCCTCGAAATTCACTATAATTCATAGGATTTGCAATTATGGATGAATGTCGTATCAAATGTCCTAACTGCATCGCATCATCTAGTTTAGTATGAATCAATCCCAAATTTGCAGATACGTATTTTAGCATATCAGGGGCGGTTGAACGATATGCTCCAGCATCTGCTAAAATTGCAGGTATTCTGGGAGTGATTATTTCTTTACCACCCACATGACCAACGGGAAATCTATTATTGATTTCATTTTGTGAAAGAGCAATCTTTGTATCATTCATTCCTAGCACGTCTAGAATTCTATCTTTAACTAGCTGCTCATATGGAATGCCACCTGACTTTAACGATAATATATGACCAAGTAGCCCTATACCAAAACTTGAATATTGGACTTGTGAACCCGGTTCCCTCGTCAATTTGGTATCCGATAATGCTTGATACAATTGCGTTGCATTATAATCTGGGTTAATGTTCCCAACAGTGTTGTTTAACCAGACATTAGAAGGCCATTCAGGAAGTCCGGAGGTATGGTCTGCCAAATCTTCAAGTGTTATTTTCTTTCCATTAAATTGAGGCACCTTCACAGTTGGAGGTAGAAATTTTTCGATTGCGTCGTTTAGATTCACTATTCCCTGATTTACCATATCAGCTAAAAGTAGGGTAGTGAATGTCTTTGTGATAGAACCTATATTGAAGAACGTATTTTGATTTATAGGTAAATTATGAGCAGCTGAAATATTACCAAAGCCAAATATTCTAGTGCCGTCGGTGTCCACAAAACCTATAACAATGGCTGCTTTTGACTTGTTGACTATTTGACTAACAATATAATTCTTAACTTGGGTTGGTATTTCTTTGTATGTTGAAGAATTTGAATTATTGACAGACATGGAGTTAAAAGCATGAGCAAAAGTTTGTAATAAGCTTGAAACAGAGATTACTGTCACTGCAAAGATTACGGTCAGGACGATTACCTTACTTCTGTTCATAAGAAAATAAAATTCAAAGGTACTATATATTTTGGCAGGGTTAGGATTACAAGATTTTGCCAAATTGGGAGGAATAAAGAAATAATAGTTGGACCTGAATCGCTATTCTTCTGTGGCTGCGAAAGGTTAGTTTTTGACTGAAAAGAGGAGTTATGATTATCTGGAAGCAATAATTTTATAGAAGCCTGAATCTCCTTCACCAATGACTCTTGTAAACTCCTTATACCTTCTTAAAATCATTCCTCAAGACTATTCGATAACGTGCGTCCCCGGATTCAAGATGCGCCAAGGCTTCGTTAACGCGTGAAATTGGAAACTCTTCTACGACAGGTTCGATGGCATGGCGAGCACAAAAGTCAAGCATCTTCAAAATGTCAGCTGGACCTCCTATAGGTGAACCACCAATAGACTTCTCGCCAGCAATTAATGGAAAGACGCTAGCCCTTACTTGTGAGGCTGCGCCAACAATATGTAACTTGCCACCAGGATGAAGTGCACTTATATAGGAATCCCAATCCAGGTCAACGTTTGAAGTAACTAGTATCATGTCAAAAGTATTCGCATGACTCTTTAGAGCACCAGGATCCCGAGAATTCAAGAAATGATCGGCTCCAAACTCTTGTGCTTCCCTCTCTTTTTCAGGATTGGTAGACAACGCAGTAACCTCGCATCCCCATGAATGAAGAAATTTAATAGCCATGTGTCCTAACCCACCAATTCCAACCACAGCTACATGATCTGTAGGCTTGATATTATTTTGAATAATAGGGTTGAAGACTGTAATTCCACCACAAAATAACGGACCAGCAGTCTTGGGATTAATTTTCTCAGGCAAAGGAAAGGCCCATAGCGCTTGGCAGTGTACCTTATTTGCGTAAGCCCCATGTCTACCAACAATTACATCTTCACCCTTCAAGCAACGATTATGATGACCACTTAAGCACTGGTCACATACCAAGCAAGAACGAGCTCGCCAACCTAATCCAACGTATTGTCCAACACTTAGATGGTTTACCATATTTCCGATCGCTGCCACTCGGCCGATAGCCTCGTGTCCCGGTACAAACGGATACCGCGTAAAACCCCAGTCATTTTTAAGCATGCTCAAATCACTGTGACAAATACCACAATATTCCAGATCGATCTCTACTTCATCAGGTTTCAAAGGTCCTAATTCATACTCAAATGATTCTAGTTTTCCACCTGCTTCATGAGCAGCATATGCTTGGATTGTCATGGTGACATATCCTCAGTGCGTGGATAATAAGGCTTGTGTAATAGCCTCGTAGTACACGCATGACTTAGAACTAAATGTAGTAGAATTGTAAAAAAATTATGCTTGCAGAAGGTCCTCCTGTATCTTTGCCAATTCTTTTCTCCAGCTCTTCTAAAATTCTGTGGATCTCTTTGATCTCGTGCATAATCTCTTTTTGAGTTAACGGTAACGTGGTTGAACCCTCCGTGTTGTTACTGAAAAGCGATATTGTGTCATTTGAAAACTCTCATTCTATGCACCATGGCACCAATCTACCCAATAAATTAAGTTGATTAGCTAATTCGATCTGTTTCCTATTCCTGGAGTACTTTATGAATAAATGAAATTGCAATTGATCCTTCGCCAACAGCAGAAGCAACGCGCTTAATACTGCCGCTTCGGACGTCGCCCACGGCAAAAACGCCCGGCAAACTGGTTTCGAGCGAGTAAGGAGGACGTGCAAGGGACCATCGTGCGGTGCTAAGATTTTCTGGCGAGAGATCATTACCCGTCTTAACGAAGCCCTTATCGTCCAATACAACGCAGCTATCGAGCCAACGAGTATTGGGAGCGGCACCAGTCATGAGAAATACGTGTCTTATCTTGTGTTCCTCGTATTGCTTAGTTTGATTGTTCTGCCACCGAACAGATTCGAGATGATCACCCCCTTCTAGTTTCGCGATCTCAGTATGAGAATGAACTACTATCGCAGGAGTGTCTTCGATACGCCGAATCAAGTACCGCGACATATTGTCTTCCAATCCGTTAGACCTTACAAGCATGTACACACGTTTAGTTGATTGCGCCAGAAATATAGCGGCTTGACCTGCTGCATTTCCTCCACCTACCACAATCACTTCTTCTCCACTACACAGCTGCGCTTCCATGTAGGTCGCACTATAATAGATGCCAGCGCCTTCAAAATGCGACAAGTTTTTGCATTGTGGCTTTCGATACTCCGCACCCGTTGCAATAACGATAGTTCGTGTTGAAACAGGAGGACCTTTCTCGACTACAACCTCGTAGGGTTTGTGGTCGCAGACAAGTCGCGTCCCCTTGATGATGAGTATGGCCGCCCCAAATTTTTGTGCCTGATTGTAAGCTCGAGCCGCAAGCTCTTGACCGGAGATACCTGTGGGAAACCCCAAATAATTTTCTATCCTTGAGCTTGAACCTGCCTGACCACCCGGAAAATCTGTTTCCAGTACCAGAACGTCGAGTCCTTCAGAAGCGCCATATACTGCGGCCGCCAGACCTGAGGGACCAGCCCCGATGACTACAAGATCACGCACCTGGGTTTGGTCAATAGATTCATTGAAGCCAAGGCACTCTGCGATTTGTTTATTATTCGGATTTCGAAGCGCCAATTGACCTCTACAAATCAATACTGGTATTTCATTGGCAGAAATTTGGAAATTATCTAATAGATTCTGCACGTCAGGATCGCGTTCTAGATCTATGTAGGAATATGGATGTCCGTTGCGCATCAAAAACTCTTTGATCCGCAGAGTATCAGCCGAATATGTTGACCCAATTAGTACAATATCTCCGACACCAGCAGCTATTAACTCTACTCTGCGTAGAATGAACGCCCTCATCAATATATCGCTAAGCTCAGCATCTGTTTGTATCAAACTCAGCATTTGTTGGTGATTCAGTTCGATTACCTTACCTGTTTTAGTAACACGTGCACGAAAGATAGACCGGCGACCAGACAGTGTGTTAACTTCGCCAGTAAATTGGCCAGGACCATGGACAGTTACGAGGGTTTCCTGAGCTCCGAAGGGACGTACAATTTCAAGTTCGCCTGTGATCACAACAAAGAAAGGGACATTGGTGTCTGCTTGCTCTACCAGCAAGTCGCCACTTTGAACTGTACGTATGTGACCATGTGTCTCAATACGATTAATCTGGGCTGGCGTTAATACTGGAAATATCTTCTCCATCCTGGAGCTAGTTAAAGGAAGCCCTGTGCGTGTATTACCCATAGGAACAATGCCCTTCAATCATCGAAAAAAGTGATATGCCCGATAAAGCAGACTTATTATCAAGCCCCAATTCAATTACCGTTTTCCACATACTGCTACTACTATTGTAAAAATCATTAATGTCTTTTGCATTACTCCCATTGTCCTCTGCTAGAGATATAAGTATTACCTCCTCAATTATTTGAAAATGATTGTTTTCTGAAAATCTGACACAGGTTATCTATCCTTATTTGCTAAACGCAACCATTTAGAGAATTGATCAGATTGTCTTTGAACACCACAGCAACTAACAAGAAGTGTTTCATTCTCAACGTTTGCAGAAGAATACGCAAGTGTTTTAAAGTGAACACATCCACATGTTACAATTGATCGTCCTCTCGAACAGAAGAAGAATGACAAGGCAAGCTGACAAACAACCTAAAGAAGCCAATAATATCCAATATCGCATTAACAATTAGCAAATTTTATTTGCATGGAGTTGTTAGACGTCCCATAATGATACTATGTCATCAAAATCAATTATAGTTCTGAGGTAAAATCACGACAAAAGTATGAGTATGCAAAAAGAAGAGAAGCCAGCCACTTCTCCATGGATAACCCTTGCAATTCTAAGCAGTTTGGGTATTATTGCTACGTCTGCTGAAACTATGGTACTGCCGGCCATTCCAGACTTCATCGCAGATCTTGGATACTGGCCGCGATTCTAGTCACAGGAGCTGTTATGACTCCAATTGCGGGCAAACTGTCAGATATATATGGTAAAAAGAAGGTACTGCTAATAATTTTCTCGGTTTATATTTTGGGTCTTTTATTAGGAGCGATAGCAACTAACTTTCTTTCTCTTGTTACCGCTAGGGTAATACAAGGCATCGGAATCTCGATGTTTCCCATAGCCTTTAGTATTCTAAGAGACAAATTCCCTCCAGAAAAGCTTGCAATAGCTCAGGGTATATTTAGTTCTACACTATCTGGTGGTGCAGTAGTAGGGTTGATAATAGGTGGAAGTATAGTTGATAGCTTTGGATGGCGTGCTACATTCTCTTTCATGGTACCCATTGCGATAATACTCTTTGCCATAATAGCCAAATTTGTTTATGTTAAGGGAATAGAACAGAAACAGTTAATTTCAAATAAAGCTTCTGAGTTTTGTTGTAGGTTTACTCACGTAAGACAAGATATATTATTAACAGAGAATACAAGTACATATGCAGGTAGCACTAGAAACGATAACACCGATAGTAAACAGGTATTAAGCAAGCGCATTGATATAATAGGCGCCATAACACTGTCTGCTGCAATAATCTCTTTTCTTGTTACACTTCAACTTTTGGAAAAGGCCGGATCTAATAACTTGGTACAGATTATCACTTTTTCGGTTGCATCAATTGTCTCACTATTAATATTCATAGCCGTGGAGAAGAAGGCGCCGTTTCCACTGATTGATTTCAAGTTGTTGAAAAACAGGATTATACTTTCTTCAAATATAATTAACATGACCGTAGGGCTAACTGCACTGATGGTTGTGTATCAGAGTCTTCCTATTTTGATACGAAGTCCACTACCTGTAGGTTTTGGTGGGGACGCATCAAGTATAGCAATTGTTCAACTGCCCTATATGATCGTATCATTGATATTCTCTGTAGCTTCTGGTTTTGTAGTATCTAAATTTGGAAATCTAAGACCCACTTCATTGGGAACCATCATTACTACCATAGGCTTTTTTGTCCTTTTAATCTTTCATTCAACGGAAGCTTCGATAGCTGCGGGTCTTGTTATAGTAGCTATTGGATTGGCATTAATGCAGATCGGTTCTGTGAATGTTGTCCTGACTTCGACCCCAAAACAATTCAGTGGGATATCATTGGGAATGAATCTTCTAATTTACCTTATTGGATCCTCGGTAGGACCAGTCATTGCAGGCATATATTTGCAAGCAAACCAGGTATTTGTAGAAAGTATTTCAGCCTCCTTCCCATCTCCAGAGTCGTATAATCTAATCTTTCTTACGGCTGCCTTAATTTCAGTATCATCTATCGCATTTGCAGTTCTTCTAAATAGAAGTATGTCAAAATGGAATGGAGTTCCAGCCTAACTAATGCCCATGTGATATGAATCATAGTATTGAATAGGACCATTAGCAACCATACTTCTTCGCCCATGATTCAATGTCAAATTCGCTGTGAGCACAAAATTTTGTTAGTATGACTGCAAAACCGCTCTTGAGCATTTCTTCGCTAAAGTTCTTTGTTGAATTCTGATTAGTTGGACTGTAATTACAGTACACTTCACCAATCATCCTTCCATAACTTCCCTTTTTTTGCTCATCATCTTGGTCAACTAATGCCACACTTCCAATGGGGCATACTTGAAGTGCTAACTTTTTTGCTTCAGTAAAATTCGTCATTCCTAATTCGGGAGTATTTATGAGACTCAGTCTAATCCTAATTCCATTAATGTCAAGAGTATCCCCATCAATAACCTTAGTTACATTTCCAATAAAACATGCAGTAGTTCCCCTACAGCGAATTTGTGCTTCAGATTGTTTTGGCATTTCAAATATAGAAATACTTGCACAAACCCCCGTTATAAGACACACTACAAGGAATGCCTTCGAAGCTGACCGATTTTTCATCCATGAGATGTAAACAGTCCCCATACATTATGATTGTGTTTGTGTCATTGTTACTGTTTCCCTAATTATGTTACTGCGTTATGAAATTAGGAGATGAACTCGCCCGGTATCGGTAGCATAAAAACGCTACCAAAATCAATGATAAGGTATGAATCTGAATATTTAGCCGAAAATTTGTTATTATCATCTAACGGAGTCCTTATCATCTAATAATTCAGAATAGTAAAGAAAAACACTTTGGGAGTGAGCAGGTTTATCACTCACTACAGCAATGCCTAGTAAACCCCTGCAACATGTTAGTGTGGTATGATCAACATGCAGTTTCAACGCTGGTTGCTTCTGTAACACTCCATTAGAAACGAGTAGTACATTTCCGCTATTTTTCTCCAACACTAAGATGTGATTCTCATCTAGAAATGCCATGCTGGTTGGAGAATGTAGTCCTTGAGTCACGAGTTTTACTTTTAAAATGTTCTAGATTTATCAAAAATATTTACTTTACTTATGGATAGTTCGTTTTAGCCTCTAAGTTTTGATTTTGTTTACAAATAGAACTATTTCAATTCTTTAATCAATCAATCTTCTACGGATGAAAGTATATCAGGGAAAAGCCCTGCCATTTTTGACATAAATTGTATGTTCGGGATTCCCTTGTTATTCAAAATGTATTGGGAAATGAACAGTACTTACAACGGTTTTCTGTCTCCGACTGACGGTATTGAACTTCCATGAGTAATAATCTTATTTCTAATTTTTTGGCAATCTAACCCAGCTCATTATTATGTTTCGAAGTAAAGAATCAATGTAGGACCACTTCAGGCTGCAGTGCTAAGACTGCTATAGTCTTCTTTGCATCGCGTATTAAATCATTAATTGTAGAATTTCCCCATATTTTATGGTCAATTGTAAGATTTGCACCAATACCTCTCTTGTCATATCTAAGTACTGCAAAGCCTCTTTCTGAGAGATATTGAGCTATCTGCAAATATGGGGTAAGTGGTTCAGAACCGTTCTTGTGAACAGATCCCACGGTTCCATTTTTATCTTGCGCACCAGAGCCAGAAATAATGAGAACACCAGGAAATGGTCCTTTTCCAATAGCAGGAAGGGTTAATTGAGCATTAGTCTTTACTCCATTCCCTACGTCTATTACCAGATTTCTATATTTTATTGTCTGGATGTACTGTTGGGTAGCGCTCCGTCTTGTTGTTTGAAAATACTGGTAGATAAACAAGATAATGCGAGTGTAGCTATCAATAATAATCCCAGCGGAGTCCTACTTTTTGTTCTATACAACTGCGATGCTGCCAGTAATCTGAACCTGTATTTGAGGTTTTTTATTAAGCTGCAACCAACGATAGTTATTGTGAGAGCATCAGAATATAGCTTTAATCGAAATATGCTTGGGTTCAGGACCCAAGGTATTTAGTCTCTATATAGGTAACAAAGTAATCCGGGTTATAGCCTTCATTTAAGCTACTATTAAGAACCACTTTGGGTGCATAAACAGATCCATGCTGATGAATTTTTAATCTTAACCATTCTCTGATAGGCTTGAAATTACCCCTCTTGACGTCTTCCTCGTAATCCTCCAGATCTTTCTGCATCTTTGAAGCAATAATAGCTGAAATCAAGTTTCCCAAAGTGTAAGTCGGGAAATAACCAAAGAGACCACTGCTCCAATGTGTATCTTGAAGTACTCCCTGTGAATCTCTAGTTGGTCTCACTCCAAGCAGGTGCTCCATTCTATCATTCCAGAATTCAGGAATCTCAGAGATGCTGAGCTCATCTCCAAATATTTTTTTTTCTATCTCATATCTTAATGCTATATGGAGATTGTAAGTAACTTCGTCGGCGTCAACTCGTATATAATCAGCCTTGACATTATTGAAATACAGATACAACTCGTCATCTGTTGCATGGTCTGCGAAATTTACTTGTTTTCTAATCAAGGGAGCTATCAATTGAACAAAAGGGAGGCTTCTGCCCACAATATTCTCCCAAAACCTTGACTGAGATTCATGGAGCGCAAGCGAAGATCCGCCCTCAAGAGGAGTAACAGACAATGACTGATCACATTGCAGATCATACAGGGCATGGCCAGCTTCATGAATAGTACTAGATATCGACTTTTTGAAATCAGTCCCTTCATACCGAGTAGTTATTCTGACGTCGTTGAGGCCCATAGTCTCAGTGAAAGGATGAGTAGATATGTCCATTCTGAAACGTCTCATGTCGTATTGCAGGAGAGCCAAAATATCACGATTGAGCTCATCAACTCTTTTGATATCATACTTTAGTTTTCCAAGTTTGCTCTCTTTGCAAAACGGGCTGCCTGAATCCACGAGTTTTTTCAAAATCTTCTGAATACGCGGAGTTAATCCAGCGAATACTTTATTCAAGTCATCTACTGTAAGCCCTTCTTCGAACGAATCCAATAATGCATCATATGGATGCTTTTCATAACCTATCTTCTCAGCGATTTTCTTCTTTATATCTATCATTTTCTTCAAGTGGGGTGCATACATCATGTAATCGGATTTTTCTCTCGCCTTTCTCCATGCCATGTTGCCCCTTATTCTTTCCAGGGATTCCGCTTGTGTCAACTCTCTGGGTATCTTGATCTGTTTGGTTATTTCCCTATCGAGTACTCGTACAATGCCCTTCTCTAAATCGCTAAGGCTCTCCAGTTTCTTCGCTGACTCGACAAGACCAACAAAATCTCTGTTTAGGAGAAGATCCTTATGCAGCATGTGAAGTTGAGAATCAGCCACTCCTCTTTCTTCCGTGCCTTTCTGAGGCATATAAGTCTCAAAGTCCCAACCCATTAGAGAGATTGCATGATTTAGCGACCACATTGGTTTGTAGGCATCGAGGATCCGATTTATGACAGGGTTCTCGAATCTCATGTTGTCACATCCGCCACGAACTCAACCGCATCGGTCTATTAATCATTGCTAGCTAGGATTCCATCTATGAAAAATCAAGGTTAATCACAGAACGATAATCGTATAGTTCAATGTCCTTGGCATGGATCTAGATTTAATATTCGATAGGAAGACTTGAAGATAGGTAGAATTCAGAATTCATACAGATTCACCTGCTAATCCTTTATTCATTCCATAGTTTCTTATACAGGGTGACGTTAGTAATATTTTCAGTAGACGATACTAGTATTAAGAACTTGTATTGTACTCCTTAAATTCAACCACGAGGGAATAACCCTGCTGAATAAATTGCGGGTGGCTGATTAAAAGAGTTATGATGCAGCACTCAATTTGAAAACCAGTTGAGTCATAAATTACTCTACCTAATGTCACACTATCTCGTCGATGTCGGCTCCCGTGATTTCACTAAAACTCTACCGCATCCGCAGTCATCTGGCTTTTCAGAACATCCTATACATTGCCACATCTTTAAGTACAATGACTAACGTAGTTCATTATTGCAAAAAGATGACCATCAGGAAAACCAAATGCCGGTTGCTGTCGTGACGGGTAGCTCTACTGGGATTGGCCTAGAGACATCGTTGAAATTGGCAAAGGAGGGTTTTCGCACCTATGCTACAATGAGAAATTTGGAGAAATCTTCTGAAATTACGTCCAAAGCAACCAAAGAAGATTTAGCATTAACCGTTTTACAAATGGATGTAGACGATGATAAATCTGTAAATGATACCATTCAAAAGATAATAAATGATGATGGCAGAATTGATGCTGTTGTTAATAATGCAGGCTATGCTCTGGTAGGAGCTTTCGAGGAAACAGCTATGCGGGATGGAAGAGCACAGCTGGAAACAAACTTCTTTGGAACTGTGAGAGTTATTCATGCTGTTTTACCCATAATGCGAAAACAACATAGCGGCACAATAGTCAACGTTACTTCAATGGGAGGCAGAATCGCAATTCCTTTTGACTCTTTTTATCATGCGTCAAAATTCGCAATAGAAGGTCTTTCCGAATCACTGTCATATGAAATTGAGCCGTTTGGAGTGAAAGTAAGCTAGTGCAACTAGGTTGAATGCGATATGGGCAATATTGGCATGAATAAACATAGAAGTGAATAACCGTGTGAGAGATTCGGGTAACGACGATAACGATGTTTGTGGCTCTAAGGATTGTGATAACGAATTTTGTTGACTATTGTACGCGTTAAAATATGGTTAGGAACAAACCCGTAATTCTGAATAATATGTTCTAGTTCGCCTGATAGTAGCTATGGCAAAAATTATACCATTAAGTACAATAATGAATATTGTGGCAACAGGAAAATGTTTCATTTGCATATATGACTAGACAACAGGTAATGAATTACATAATTTATTTCGGTATAGTCTTTCACTCTCCTGTCGGGCAGGACATTCAATATGGTTTAGTAGAAAGTGTTGTTACTGTATTCAAAAAAATTCTTTCATATTAGGTATACGTCTT
The DNA here is from genome assembly GCA_038201105.1 of Nitrososphaera sp. Lineage (GTDB taxonomy): Archaea > Thermoproteota > Nitrososphaeria > Nitrososphaerales > Nitrososphaeraceae > TA-21. The sequence goes on from JBBRRH010000066.1 coordinate 20,779, forward strand.
GCCCTAGAACGTGATGCTAACGTCGCCGTAATGGCTTTGTGCTTTTGGTTCCAATGTGTTAAAAATTCAGAGATTAACTGTTCAAAATTGTTTATGGTACAGTCCCT
>JBBRRH010000067.1:0-20660 GCA_038201105.1 Nitrososphaera sp.
CGGTTTGGTACCTCGATGTCGGCTCTTCCCATCCTGGTTCTGCAGCAGGAGCCAAGGGTGGGGCTGCTCGCCCATTAAAGGGGAACGTGAGCTGGGTTTAGACCGTCGTGAGACAGGTCGGTCTCTGCCTGACAGGGGCGTAGTTGTCTGAGGGGAAGTTGCCCCTAGTACGAGAGGAACAGGGCAACGCAGCCTCTGGTCTATCAGCTGTCCGACAGGGCACGCTGAGCAGCTAAGCTGTGTAGGATAACTCCTGAAAGCATCTAAGGAGGAAGCCTCTCCCGAGAAAAGACATCTTTCCGTAAGGAGGAGGGTGGCTATAGAAGATAGCGTTGATGGAACGGAGGTGTACGCATCGAGCTTCGGCGAGGTGTTCAGCCTGCCGTGACCAATAGCCCAAGGCACCCGAAAAATTTCTACTGGTTAGCATAGCGGGTCGCCTTTAAGGAACGTAAAGAATAATCAGTATCGAGTCGAAGAAACTTGTTCTTGTTGCATGATGATTTTTTTATCTCAGTAAACCCTTGACAAAAACTGTAATATGTAAGTAAAATGAAGGCAAGATAAATCTGATTAGACATGTCACTTTACGATTTTCATTCTTATGTGAACAAAACTTATTTATCCAAAGCTTGGTATGATCGGGCATGTAGGGTGTTTCCGGGTGGAATCAGCCACAATATTAGATTCTTTCCGCCATATCCATTCTTTGTAAAACGAGCTCACGGGAAGAATCTCAAGGATGTAGATGGAAATACGTTTGTTGATTTTTGGATGGGTCATTGGGCACTAATATTGGGCCATTCACCTCAAAACGTTGTACAGCCTCTTGAAAAGGAGTTGGGTCAGGGGACAATATTTGGAACTGTTAATGATACAAGTGTACTTCTTGGGGAGCTAATTCAAAAATTCGTGCCAAGTGCCGAGCTGATGAGATTCTGTTCTACTGGGACGGAAGCAACCATGTACGCTACAAGGATAGCTCGCGCATTCACCGGAAAAAGAATTGTTGCCAAAGTACTTGGGGGGTGGCATGGATTTAATTCTGACTTGATGCACTCAGTCAATTATCCCTTCGAAATAAATGAAGGGTTGGGACTCACTGGGGGCGAGGAAGATTTTGTTGAATCATTACCTTTTAACGATCTTGCCGGTTCTATCGCACTTTTGGATACCATCAAAGATGACCTTGCTTGCATTATACTCGAGCCCCTCCTAGGAGGGGCTGGAGGTGTTGTTGGAGAGAGGGATTACCTAGTCGGCTTGCGAGAATATGCGAATAAAAATAATGTGCTATTGATAATGGATGAGATTGTCACGGGATTTAGACTAAATTTTGGCACTTTATCTGCATCTTATGGTATACAACCAGATTTATTGACTCTCGGAAAAATAGTTGGAGGAGGATTTCCAATAGGGGTTGTTAGTGGCAAAGAGGAAATAATGAAAATTACTGATACGTCTCTTAAGAAAAAACCTGATCGATGCTACGTAGGTGGAGGGACGTTTTCTTCAAACCCAATATCAATGAAGGCGGGCCTTCTTACAATGGATTATCTAAAAAGGAACAACGAAACGATTTATACAAAAATTAATCGACTTGGCAAGGAAGCTCGGTCCAAACTCCACCAATTATTTGCTGATTTTGGTATTGATGTTGAAGCTACTGGACTTGGATCGCTTATTAATGTCCACTTTTTGAACCAGAATGTGAAGACTATAAAAAATGCAACCGATGCAGCGATGACTGACCAGGAGAAACTTCTCAAATATCATCTCTGTCTTCTTGCTGACTATGGAATTTTCTTTCTACCAAAAAAAATGGGTGCTATTTCTTTCGTACATGATAACGAAGATTTAGATCTTTTGCTTTCTGCCACCAATGACATAATTAATCGAGGGATTTTGAGCAAAGTATAGCAAAGAGAAAATAATGGCTATTTTACTAAATGCGTTGGTACGAAATGTGAATATATCATTTAAGCCATCAAAGAGTTGATCAATAAAATTGATTTAGTACTCTCTATTTTGATCTTATTGATTTGATTCCAATTAAGCTGTGTCTATCAGGACCGTGTGAATCCAGGGTGCACTCTACTCCGCTATTTGAGGAACAAGTAGGATTAAATCAACGCGAAACCGTTGTAAACAAGAAAAGGGTTTGGGTGGAGACCTACGGATGTTCGGCGAGCATGGCGGACTCAGAAATGATAAAAGGAATTCTCATGAGAGGAGGTTACGATCTATCCACTGAACCAGGAATGGCTGACCTGAATCTTATTGTTACGTGTGGAGTGAAGGAATCGACAGAACACAGGATGCTGTCTCGAATAACAGCTCTGGCAAAATTAGAGAAACCACTTGTCGTAGCGGGCTGTCTTCCGAAATCAGATAGGGCCCTTTTGGAGAGGTACTGTCCTGAAGCTTGTTTGCTGGGTCCCCACTCGCTGGATAAAACACTTGATGTAGTAAATAACTCAATCCAGAATAAAAGGGTGGTAGCACTAAACGATTCTGTTACTGACAAAGTTAACCTTCCTAGGCTTAGATTTAATCATGCGGTAAGCATCATCCAGATTTCAAGCGGTTGTATGAGTGATTGCTCGTTCTGTCAAACAAAACTAGCGAAAGGACACCTTAGGAGTTACCGTCTGGGAGACATATTAAGACAGATGGAGTATGATGTAGCGGACGGATGTAAGGAAATCTGGTTAACCTCTACCGATAACGGTTGCTACGGTCTCGATATAAATACCAATTTAGCCGAATTGCTAGATGCCGGTTGTAAAATCCCTGGAGAGTTTAAGGTAAGAGTAGGGATGATGAATCCAATGTACTTGCCAAGATTCAAGGACAAACTCCTTGTTATTTTGTCAAAATCTGACAAACTCTTCAAATTCCTACATATTCCAGTTCAAAGCGGTAGTGAGAGAATACTAAGAAAAATGAAAAGAGGACATACTTCAAATGTGTTCCGCCAGATAGTGGACGTGTTCAGAACTGCTATCCCTGAAATTACTATTGCTACCGACCTGATAGCAGGGTTTCCATCGGAGACCGAGGAGGATTTCCAAAGGACTGTCGACTTGATAAAAGCAACCAAACCTGACGTTATAAATTCGTCAAAATTCAGCCCTCGTCCAGGGACCGTGGCATCAAAATTTACTAGGGTTGATACCTCAGTAGTAAAGACTAGAACCAAGAAACTTCATGAAGTGATAAGGCAGGTCACGTATAGCAGGAATGTGCAATGGAACGGGTGGGAGGGAGAGATATTGGTTGATGAGGTAAATGATAAATTTATCCAAGGCAGGAATTATGCATATAAGCCTGTTGTACTAGATGATGTCCTTCCCGAGATAAAAATTGAAAGAAATCAACTATTAGGTAAAAAATTAACTGTAAAAATTAAAGAAGTTTCAAATTTTTGCCTAAAAGGATCTATCATGACATAAGACCTTTAAATAAAATCAATTTTTTTGAACTACATATGTGCATCTAGTTAATCAATAAAGCTTTTATCTTCATTTTCCATGCTCAAAACGGGGTACAGTTACGAAGTTGGATAATTTTGAATTTAAGGGACCGGTGTTATTAGTTGGAATTGGAGGACTGGGTCGGAAAATATCTCTCGAGGCAAAACGTTGTACTGACTTTGACTGTATGGTAATCAGTAACGACAAACGCGATGTAGAAAATGAAAATTCACTGTACGTGGACTGTAGACCGTGGATTAATCCTGGCATCTTTAGAATTAGATCTTCCCTTCAGAAATATGAATCAGAAATCATGAAGATCTTCTCAAGATATGGGACTGTTATACTTATCTCAAATCTTGGTGGAAATTCAGGCACGGCTATATCTCCACTATTGTCCAATATCGCAAAATTCTCCCTAAATCTCAAAGTTATTAATTTTGTAGTTATGCCTTTTCGGTACGAAAAGGAAAGGTTGTTTAACTCTGCTGTTTCTCTAAAGAGACTCAATTCTGCCTCAGACGCAGTATTTGTAATAGACAACGATGCATTTTTGGAAATTAATCCTGATTTGTCACTAGAAGAATGTTTTTCTATAACAAATAAAACATTAGTTCATATTATAAAACTGATGCCTTCAATAAATCTCCCACCTGGAAAGAGAATAATCTCTACCAGCAGTTCAGAGGAACTTGGTGTGGAAAATGCGCTGAGGGATTCTCTTGCTATGCTTTATTCGTCATCAGAGCCAGACTCACTAGGAAAATCATTCTTGTATATAAATAATGGAATTGCGGGATCTATTGGAAATTTGAACTCAATTGTAGATAAGCTGAGGAGGATTCAAAATATTGACAGGACCGCGGAAATCGAACTTTCTCCACCTCGTACTTTTGATCGTCAGGTTACTCTCGTAACTTTGGTAGAGGCGCATTCGAAGTTTGATTCCTACGACCCGTTAGCAATAATTCCTGTAGATAGCTGTTTAGATTGGGAGCTCCCCGAGTCTCATCTTGATATTGTTCTCCCACTGAGTGATATTGAATAGTGTATCAGCCACTACGGCTCTTTATAAAATATATAAGATATTCTAAATTAGCTTCGTAGAGATTTTCTTGTAAGAAAGTCTAGATTTCAATTAATAGTATGAAAAATAACTATTCTGGATCTTTGCCTTTGCTTATTTCAGACCCTTGATCTTTCATTTCTTCAACAATTCTTGGTTCCGTGAAGGAGCTCACTATGACCACATCATCTTCTCTTATCATTCTAACTCGAACAGTTCGAGGAGGATTAGTCTTGCCTTTTCGCCATATGTACCTATTCAAGTCCTGTTCAATTTTTATTTTGTCTGTTTTCATATGTTTCTTTGCAAATTCCTTTATCATATTCAAGACCCTGTCGGTTCGTCTGTATTGGGGAGTACCCCATGCCTTTCCCAACCTTATCGTATAAACACGCGTTAAACTTTCTTCATTCTCGGCCATCCAATCTCACTCCGAAATTATCCTACACCTACGTCTGACTTTCTCCACGCTCTGCGTTTTGGATTAGTCCTGACATGACGATGAGTTCTAATAATTACCCAGGCTGGCACTGGCCTATTCTGTTTGATGCGTTTGATCAATCGCTTCTTTCTAGATGTATTCTTTCGTGCAGCCATTTTAATCATTTTTAATATTCCTCCTTTTAAGTGTTGGTCTGAACGAAAATCTCTCTCCAATCCTTATTGCTAAAGTTATCACGTTGGGTGGCCATCATTGATTTGAATACAAAACTATGAATGATGAAGGGGTAAAGAATAATAATTCTATGATACTATTAATGCAAAGAAATACCTGTTGGGTTATGAATCAGTTTGCCTAATTTGTTTTAAATTTCTTGCTACTATTTACGACGAGAAGAAAATGAGAAGTGTTCACCTTATGTCGGAGGAAGAAATGAAGATAGCGACATGCAAGAGCATTTACCACAAAAAACTGACTGATGGTACAAAGTCAACGAATCAAGGTAGGTCCGCGTGGATCACATGATGCGTGTGAATTTCCATATAATTGATTGAGGTGCAACTCTAATTTCGTAAACGTGAGAATTCCTTGAATTATATCAACTGATAGAAACGATTAGATGGTGAGCGTACCCTTGCAATCTACAAATCTAAATCTAGGTTAATTTTAATCTTATTCATGATACAATCCAAGTTTGGTGAAAGAACAATCCTTATTACAGCAAACAGCAGAATGGAGCCGGCATTTCGGAGTCCCATTCTCTTGCCTTAAGATAATAAATACTACCATCACTTTAAGCTATTAATGATCAAGATTCAAATTTTTTTAGTCATCAACTAAGATCCTACCGTGCATTGTAGCGGGGTGAAAAGAACAGTAATATTGATAAATTCCAGAATTGTTACTAGCAATAGCAGTAGTAAAATCTTGATCGCTGGATAAGTATCCTGTATTCACATTCAATTCGTCAATTATAAAGTCGTGTTTTGTGAAGTCCTTATTAACAATCGTTATTCTTAGTGGTATGTTTGTCTTCACGTGTATGTCTGGATTCGTAGAATTGAACAAATTGTCTTTCGCGACCAGTATAGTGCCTTCATTTTTTAGAGTCTTTATCGTATCATTTGATGAGATAAGATTACTTACTGCCCACATGGTACCTACAACAGTAAAAGATATCGCTACGATTGCGATGATATTATTCTTCATGTCTTGAAACCAGTTCTAAATTCTATTCCCTCTTTTGATTTACGATCCCGAGGAATAAATTGTTGAAGAATGTCACATTAAATTGTGAGATCCACAACTATTGTCAGGCACCCGACAAAGATGAGATTCAAATGCTAATTCCGACAATATGAATAAAAATGATAGTTGAGGGCTAAAATTAATGGTATTTTGATTTAATTTGAATGCACAGAAAGTATCATGAATTCTGTGTTCTTATTCATTTGATTCAGGCGATGCCTCAGATGACTCACTGGACGATGACTGTTGCTCTGATGGCTGAGAACTTGCCTCAGTTTTAGAACTTCCATCAACAATTTCAGCAGTTGCGAATCTGTTACCAACCTGCGTAACACGTATCTTCGCATTCTGTCCAACCTTTCCATCTTTAACAAAAATTACAAATCCTTGTATCCTCGCAATGCCGTCTCCTTTTCTGCTTATCTCCGTAACTTGCACATCATATTCCTTACCTGACTCAACGGGTTTTGGACCAAACATGTCGTTCCTTCTATAACCACCGTAACTCATACTTTATACCTTATGAATGTCATTCTGCCGACCTAATATAAACTGTCAATATTTTTGCATATCAGGATCCTATCCTAAAGGTATCATAGCACAGACTACGAAGACTTTCTATCGCAGAAAGGGCAGCAAGCATACTAGTTCTTGGATTTTCAACCATAGCATTATTGCGGACAATAATGTAGATATCACCAAAATTTCCCGAAGCAAGAATCTCGTGCTGGTTGATCTTTATGTCTGGATCAGCAATCACTCTAACTTCTGTTCTCTTTAAACCAAGGCCTGCTAGGGCAAGAGTAACAGCCACGTTTACGTTTGCAGGAAACATCAAAATGGCATCTTCTGCCGATCCCTCATAAAGCAGTGTTTTTGTAGCAATTGTTTCAGATTTTATTTTAGATGAGCTAAAGAATGGTGCACCAGATAACGCCACTGGATTCTTGGTTGTCGTTATGCTAAGACTTGTCAAATTCTTTTTTACACTTCTAATCATATCTATTCCTGCGATGGCACCGGTAGGTATCACGATCTTGGCATTTTTCTCGTCGGCTAAGTTTACAAATTCCGTGAGAAGTATGGGATCGGCAAATACACCAGTGCTGAGAACTAAGAATTTTTTTCCAAATTCAAGGATTTTCTTACCGTAGTTTCTGACTGCTATTTGGGAAGCTGCTTCCACTATTATATCGACAAACGAGAAGAGAGAGGAACTAAGGAAATCTTGGAAATCGGAAAAGATCTGAATATCGTGAATGTTCAATTTGCCTAGGACTTCTTCTACCGCATGCTCTCTCGTATCTATAATGGCTACAACTTTTGCATGCGGTATTTCACCATTCTTGATTGACTTTATAATTTCAGTACCTATCGAACCGCAACCTATTAGCGCGATTAGTGTGTTCATAAAAGCTTACAACATTTGATCTATGGGTAGCACCATAAGACCGAAAATGGACAAGTAGATCCCAATTCTTGCTTAGACAAAACGCTAATAGCGTCTTGGCCGGCGCTCAGGTTTCTTTTGTCCAGGCTGACGTCTCTTTTCAAACCTCTTGATGTAATTATTCTTATTTCGAATTTTTGAGATGGGGCTAGCCCTGGGTTTTGCTTCGATTTTTGGAGTCTGACCTCTAACTTTACCCGCTTTTGTTAATGAGCCATGTGTAGGCATTATCCATTTTAGATTGTGGTTCTAATATATCTATTCCGGAATTAAATATACGAATTACTTGGAAATCCAATATGGCAAGTATTGCCCCAATTTACTCCAACAAGGCAACTATCTCCTAAATTATACTAATTTAAATCTCCAGTAAGAGTTAAAACATTAGCTTTGATGAAACTTGCACAAGTGGGATATGCTGAGCAGATACGATCTCTCAAGAAGGAAATGAACGCAATCATTCTAGCACATAACTATCAGTTGCCAGAAGTGCAAGATGCAGCTGATTTTATCGGTGACTCGTTAGCATTGTCAAGACAAGCGGCGGAAACTAATGCGGACATTATTGTTTTTTGTGGAGTCCACTTTATGGCCGAGACTGCTTCCATACTTTGTCCCAACAAGAAAGTTTTGATTCCAGACCTCCAGGCAGGCTGCTCGCTGGCCTCAACTATCAATGCTGATGAGCTTATATCTTGGAAAAAGGAACATCCGGACGCCGTTATTGTCAGCTACGTGAATACTACCGCTGAAGTTAAAGCATTGTCTGATTACTGTTGCACATCTTCAAATGCTGTCAAGGTAGTTGAAAGTATACCAAAAGAACGTGAGATATTGTTTTTACCCGACTTTTTTCTAGGATCCTATGTCGCAAAAGTGACTGGACGAAGTAAGATGTTTATTTGGCCCGGAGAATGTCATGTGCATGCAGGCATCAAAGCTGAAGATATCAATGATAAGATGCAGAGGTTTGCGTCCGCAGAATTTCTAATACATCCAGAATGCGGTTGTACTTCCTCCACACTTTACCACATGTCCACTGGAGAGATCGACGTAAATGCTCATATTTTGTCCACAGATGGAATGATGCGACATGTGAGAGAATCTAACGCAAATCAATTTGTGGTGGCTACAGAGACTGGTATATTACATAGAATGAAAAGTGAAAATCCTGATAAAGCATTCATTCCTGTAAAAGAGGAAGCAGTTTGTAAGTATATGAAAATGATAACATTAGAAAAAGTAGTGAATTCTTTGATGAAAAAAAGATATGAAGTGAAAGTTCAAGATCATATCGCGGAGAGGGCTAGAAAATCAATACTACGTATGATGGCAGTTTCCTAATTCGGTAAAATTCATCTTCTGTGTTTATTTTAAATTAAAAAAAGGGGTGTTCATTCTTTCAACAACAAGAATCAACCTCGAGTGAAAAGTCAACAGATTTAGCGGAGTGAGTTAACGAGCCAACAGAGATTGTATCCGGATTTGACTTTGCAAATTGAGATACATTGGCCAAACTTATTCCTCCGGAAATTTCAAGCAAACATTTTTGTCTTAATCCCAATTCCTTCAAGACTCTAGTAGCGTTCTCTACTTCATGTGGAGAGAAGTTATCTAACATTATGACATCAGCTCCGAAATTAATCGCTTCTATAGCTGATTGAAGATCCGTTACCTCACATTCCACCTTGATATTGTTACCGACCAATTTTTTTGCACTCGAGATTGACTCCCTTATGGAACCCGTTAGAACCAGATGGTTGTCTTTGATAAGGACCATTTCGTCCAGTGAATTTCTGTGAGTTCTTCCGCCTCCAATTTTTATCGCTTTTTTGTCAAAAGATCTTAAACCCGGTGCTGTTTTTCGAGTACCAGCTATCTCAATATCTTTAGAAATTTTCTTGACCACCTCAACAAATTTCTTTGTTTCTGTAGCTATTCCACTCATTCGCATAAGTAGATTTAATGCTGTTCTTTCAGCCTTGAGAATGTCTCTAGCTCGGCCTTTAATTCTCATTACTTCGTTGCCATGACTAACCATAGAACCCTCATCAACTAATGCCGTGCACGAACATTTGCACAAATCAAATATTATTCCAACCTCCCTTAAACCTGCTACTACTGCCTGTTCGGAGTCCTTGCAGAGTATCGTTGATGACGCTAGTAAATTTGGCTTAAGAACTGAATTGCTTGTAATGTCTCCACGGCCAATGTCTTCTCTAAGAAAGTTAAGTAAAGCTTTTCTCTCGTCAAAATAGTTCCTTAATGAGGGATAATTCTCGCGTCGGTTCAAGATACCTTTAAAGCATATTTATAAGGTGCCACAATTTGAAGGGTGGATGCTATCATGGATTTGTCTGCGTCGAATACCAATATTATCCCAGACCAATCAGAACTAAGATCTGTTGATTTGCATATCGGACATACCTTGCCTGTTGTTAAAGCCTTGCATTTCCTGCAAGCTACTTCTCTTGCCAATTAAGCAGTAGCCACTCCCTTCTTTTCTTTTGGATGGCTGGGCACCTGTGTCTGCTTTGCCTTCTTTAATTCCTCTTCTATCCACTCTACAGCTCCCAGGAATGGCTGTCTGCAAGTTATGCCTATTTTGCCCATGGCCGTTCCTTTCCCTAGACTTACGGCTGTTACTCTAGCTCGAATCTTTGAGCCGATCTTGAGAGACCTGGCTGACTGGTTTGCCACTATCACGCCTTGTTTGACGTCACTTTTAAGGTAGTCATCTGTAATCTGGGAAAGATGTAATAAAGCATCAGTAGGACCAATCCTGACGAATGCACCAAAATCAGTGATTTCTACAATTTCGCCTTCCACGATCTCTTGCAATTTCGGATAAAACGTAAGGGCTCTAAAGCTAACCTTGTGGTAGGTAGCTCCGTCGCCGGCGACTAATTTTCCTACAGAATTGGTTTTGGCATCAATTATCATAATTACATATCCCAACTCAGGGCTTATCATGCTTTCATACTTTTCTTTTAGTATTTCAGTTGCTGTGACATTCAGTGAGCTTTTCATACGGTTTGGAGGAATTCTGACAACATCGTCCAGATGCACAATGGCAAACATTACCTTTACTGCAGAGTGGTTCGAACGATCAATTTATGAACCTTTTCATTCCTTAGGGAAGACGCAGAATATGCCAACTGTAATTCGGTTTTCTATATCCCGACAATATCACTCCACTTGAAGCAAATAAGGTTAAAGGTACAAGTACGACTATGGAAATTTTGTAATTTGTTTGCAACTGCATTATACGTCATCAGTTATCTGGGGTGGGGCGTTGTATGTCCTCCTCAATGCATGAAAGGAACAACCCATGTTACATTTCGGCAGCATGGTAGAGTTTAAGACGTGTCAAGCCAACCGGTATATTTAGGTTAATTCAGTAGGTCTAGCAGTTAAAAATGGAATTTTAGGACAATATCTTTTGTGTTATTGAGGCTGTTAACGGACAAGCCGTTCACGATGTATGATTTAAATACTTTCTTGAGTGATCGTAAACAAATGGTATCACTCGAACAGGTATATTCTTCCTTAAGGAGGGTTGTGGACCCTGAATTACATAAAGATATAGTATCAATGGGAATGATTAAGGATCTTTCTATTAATGGTGATAAAGTGGGTTTCACATTAGAACTTACAACCCCTGCATGTCCGTTCAACACAGAGATCGAACAGGACGTGCGAAACACAATAGCAGAACTGGGTGTAGCCGAACTGGATCTGAAGGTAACGGCTAGAGTTATGGAAGGCAGGGCAATTTCCATGGATGAGCTCCTTCCAGGAGTCAAAAATATTCTCGCTGTAGCCAGTGGAAAAGGTGGAGTTGGGAAGACAACAGTCTCGGTGAATCTGGCCATTTCTTTGGCGAAAACCGGTGCAAAGGTGGGATTGCTGGATGCAGATATTTACGGGCCGAGTGTCCCCTTGATGTTTGGCCTGAAAGACGCGCCTCAGGTAATCAACAACAAGATTGAGCCTATAGTTTCTGAAGGTGTCAAAATCATTTCAATGGGATTCTTCTATGAGCAATCTCAACAAGCCGGAATCTATAGGGGGCCTATAGTATCTGGAATTGTTAAACAGTTCCTCACAGATGTCAATTGGGGTGACCTCGATTATCTGATAATAGATCTGCCGCCTGGTACGGGTGATGCCCCTCTTACATTAGCACAAACAATACCGATAACAGGAATCATTATAGTCACCACTCCACAAGATGTTGCAATGAACGTGGCAGTAAAAGCGATAGGCATGTTCAACAAACTGAACGTACCGATAGTGGGTGTGATCGAAAACATGAGCTATCTTGAGTGTCCTCATTGTGAAAATAAGATCCACATATTTGGGGCTGGGGGCGGACAGAAAGTGAGTGAAAAATTCAATATCCCTTTTATCGGCCAGATCCCATTGCACCCACAGATTATGGTTGGGAGTGACAGTGGCAAACCTGTGACTATTACAGCGCCTGCATCATCCAATTCTATGGCATTTGATAAAATAACAAGAACGGTGGCAGGACGCGTGAGCATAATTGCTGAAGAGCTTAAAGAACAGGCAGAAAGAGATCGACAGATTGAATTGAAACAAGAAGAAAAAATAGAAGGACGGCATGACGAAACAGTCCGTAGACCTACAGAGGACCAAAGAACAGCTGCTCCACCACAACCTCAAGATGCAAATCAAACCTGAGATTATTGAAGAATTAAAAAAACCCCAGGGAATTCTTATTCTAGATGAGCAAATAACACTGGAGAGTATTAAGAAATATCTGATAAATGCGCGAAAAGTAATTTCCGTGGGAGATGCCACAACAAATAAGCTATTATCGTTTGGAATAGTCCCTGACGTTTCAGTAATTGATGGTTATGAAAGGCGAAAGAAAAAGGCTAGCAGTTCAACAAAAGCAACGATTTATTCGCTGAATTCTAAAAAGAACATATCTTTGTTCTCGTGTGTTAACCCTCCAGGAAGTATTTCTGTTGACTCTATCTCGATAATCAAGATTTCTCTTAAAAGCAAGAAACCTGTTATCATGGAAATCATAGGTGAAGAAGATCTATTGGCTCTTCCATTCTTTTTTTTGGCAAGAAACGATTCGATGGTTTTTTATGGACAGCCAGGGGAAGGGATGGTGGTTGTTAGAGTAACGGATGCGGTTAGGAAGAAAGCCAAGGAATTAATTGGAATGTTCGAGTAGGAATGAATACTGTGGGGGCATGATGAGGTGGTGGCTGTATGAGGAAGGATTCAAAAATGATTAAGAAACTACAGATTTCTGACCCCTACTTTTCTATGCGAGTAGACTCCATCTAGTAATGAGATCGTCGTATGAGATGCTATGGAACCAAAATCTTGAAAATCCTGGGTTCGTTAATAGATCCTTCTGCGATCCTGACTAGATCATTATTGCGAACTTTTCCTGTGGCAATCGCATTCACATTTTGTCATTCTTATGTCAAACGAACAATCATGATCGGAATTACATGATTCCCCAACTGGCCATTCACCAGGACAGTCGCTATGACGATCTCTCTTACAAAAAAATGTCACTAGCATCAGTACATATTCCTTTGCATCGGTTATTTTGTCGTTTATATTTGTGTATGTACTTGATCCAACACATAAGAGCATCTGCAGGCTAATTTCAGATGAGTTTATCGTAAAAACTAAATAACTACATAACACGCGATTTACTGAAAAAATCAAATTTGAGATATATTTGAAAAGTGGAGGCGTAATCACAAAGATTATCTTATGGATTTTACCCTTAGTGACATACATTCATGAATGGCAGCATAGGCATAATTTGTATAACCAAACACGGCGTAGAAATCGCGCGGAGACTTAAATCTTTTCTTCCGACTGCGCAAATATTTGCGCAATCAAAGCATAGCGATTCACAAGGTGATGTAACATGGTTCGATGACAGTGCCTCAAGCCTTGTATCGAAGGTTTTCAAAACTCACGAAGCCCTGATCTGTATTTTCTCGTTGGGTGCAGTTATCAGGCTCATATCTCCCCTGTTATCAGATAAGAAGAAGGACCCGGCAGTACTTGTTATTGATGACAAGGCTAATTTTGTAATAAGCGCATTGTCAGGACACTTGGGCGGCGCCAATGCCTTATCTAGAAAAGTAGCAGATTTACTAAACGCAAAAGCAGTCATTACCACGGCCGCTGATGTTAATGAGACCATTGCAGTCGATCTTCTTGGAAGGGAGTTTAACTGGACAATAGAAAATTTTGAAAATGTTACCAAAGTTAGTGCGTTCGTTGTAAACGAGGAAAGAGTGGGAATTTTTCAAGATTCAGGGGAGAAAGATTGGTGGAAAGGTTCTAAATTACCTGCCAACATCACAACTGTTGGTACGATGGAAGATCTCAGGACGCCAGAATTCAAAGCCTGTCTAATAATTTCGGACCGATTAGTACCATATGTGGAATTACTTGAAAAATCAGTCATATATAGACCAAAAAGTTTAGTCGTTGGAGTTGGATTTCATAGAGACACTTCGGCCGAAGACATCAGGAAAGGAATGGAAGAGGTTTTCAAGGAGAAGGGACTTGCCCTCGACTCTGTGAGGAACATTTCTTCACTAAATAAAAATGATCCTGATGGCGGACTAAAGAAATTTTCAGAAATGTTTAAGATACCCCTAGAGTTGTATGATAAGACTTTACTGGCAAAGGTAACTGTACCGAATCCTTCACAAGTGGTTAAGAAATTTGAGGGGATTCCAAGTGTTTCAGAAGCAGCGGCAATTCTAAGTTCAGGGGGAGATCTAATTATACCGAAGCACAAATTTCCTCCCAATCTTACACTGGCTGTTGCTAAAATAAACTTTGGGTGATGATTTTGAAAAGAGCAATGTTGATAATTGATCGAGGCAGTAGAGAACCTGAAGTGAAAGAAGAGCTGGGCGCGATTTGCGAGTTGGTAAAGAAAAAAGGTGGGTACGATTTTACGGATTATTGCTTTCTTGAAGTACTGCCTCCGTTTATTGAAGAAGGAATCAAACGCTGCATTTCAGAGAATGTTGATACCATCACTGTAATGCCTTATTTCTTGTATCCCGGAATGAAACTCAAAGAATCCGTAAAAAAATGTGCAAGATTGTGTCATGAGATGGGAATTAAGGTCATCTTCACAAAACCACTGAGTTATCACTCCATACTTCAAAACTTGTTAATTGAAAGGATAGAGGATCTCAAGTCTAAAATGAATATTTCATCGCTAAATGCGGACTGCGACATTCTTGTCATAGGACATGGCAGCAGCGATAAAGGAGCAAGAACTGCATTCGAATATACTGTGAATGGGATAGTACCATTGTACAAGAGTGTCAATTTTTGTTTTCTCGAATTAGATAAGCCGAATATAGAAGAGGGCGTAAGAAATATCGTAAGCAAGGGAACACGACTTTTAATTGTCGTTCCCTATTTTCTTCATAAAGGAGCACATACAAAAAAAGATGTTAGGGACGACCTGTACTCCGCACTTGAGAAATATCGTCTTAAAGAGGCACACGTCACGGAGCATCTTGGAGCGGATGTAAAGATGGTGAATCTTATACTTGAACGTGCGAGAGAGGCAGAATCAAACATTGTTTGACACTGACGACTTGAAAACTCGCTCACGGTCGAGGGAAATGTCGGAAAAATCATTGGGCATTGAAGAGCAAAGTATGAGTATAATCGATTCCGAGGTTGGAACTCACAAGTACAATTACCTCGAATGGTCCATCGTCAGGAGAGTTATACACGCCACTGCAGACTTTGATTTTGCAAAATCCAATGGTATAATTTTCTCACTGAATGCGATTGAATCCGCATTTCAAGCATTCCGCAAAAAGCAAAATATTCTAACCGATGTGGAGATGGTACTTTCAGGCATCAACAAGAGATCCTTGGGAAGGATAGGAATTAAGGCTCTGTGTAATTTATCTAATGAACAGGTCATAGGAAAGGCCAAAACTTCTGAGAAGACACGTTCAGCATTGGCAATGCGGTACTCTCTGCCTGCAATAAGCGATGGTATTGTGGCCATAGGGAATGCGCCAACAGCTTTGTACGAAATTATTAGCATGATAAGAGAAGACCTAGTTATGCCGGCCCTCATAATTGGTATACCTGTCGGGTTTGTTTCTGCAGTAGAGTCGAAAGCTGAACTTGTAAACACAAAATGTGAATATATCACAAATTTAGGAAGGAAAGGCGGGACTCCTGCGGTTTCTTCGATAGTTAATGCGCTGATGCTGCTTTACATAGATGAATTTCTGAAATGAATCACCTAAAAAATCTAGGTATGGAAGTACTCGTGAAGAAAGATGGTGATCTATGCATGAAAGCTTGCTCATTTCATTGTGTGTGATACATAGAAAAAATCGCGGGTTCTCATCGTGAACGAACCAAGATTAGCTGTTATGAATGCAATGAATCATCAAAATGATGGTCAGGGAGTAGCACCAATGTTGAATAGGACATGTAAATGTAGTTGTTGTAACGTAACAAAGATGTCTAAGCATGGAACTGATCATGAAATTCAATTATCAGTTGGCTAAAGAGCTGTCCAGGAAGTTTAATCTTCCGCAAATTGCTCACAAAAACTCAATACTATATAAGAACAGTTCGGTTCAAATAACAATGCTGAAAGTGCTAATAAAGAGGCCTTTCGCATAGTAACCAACGATCATACTCGTACTCTAGTAAGGCTAAGGAAAATTTCAACTCGAACTCTGGATGATATTCCTGCACTCAATTACTCCAACGGTATAAATGAATTTTTTGATATGAAATCTCACTACAATTTATTATTCTTGTTACTTTCATGATTTCCATTCCTCGACTCTTCCGCAAAGTATTGTAATATTTTACTCTGTCCTGTATAGCTTGATAGATCAGACAGAATAATTCCTATCCTTCTAACATCAAGAAAAGATAGAGAATGAAGATGTATCGCCTCTATGAAAAGTGATCTTGCTATATTTTGTAGTTCCTCCAGGGAAGTAGAGGATAGTTTGAGATTTCGTGAACAAGTAACTTGTCTGAGATCATGTAAGACTATCCTGACAATGATGGTCTTAAATGATAACTGCCTCTTCATGAGAGTGTCATAAACTAATGGAGAAAGTGAACTCAAGATCGGGAATATATTTTCGATATTGGTGACATCATTTTTAAGTGTCACAATTCTGCCGATCTGTTTACTTACGTGTGGTCTTATTGGGGTATCATCAATCCCGCGTGCTGCGTTTTGAAGATAAGTTGCAATCTTGTAACCAAATAATTCCTTTAATCGGAATAGATCAAACTTGGCTAAGTGGCTTACAGACTCGATGCCCGAACTTTCTAGTTTGATCCTGTTCTTGAGACCAATGCCCGGGATATCTTCAATATCACACCTCGCGATAAACGCTTTGACTTCCTGAGGATTTATGATCGTTATGGCGTCAGGTTTTTGAAAATTAGAAGCAATCTTGGCAACGAGTTTATTGGGTCCAACACCAATTGAACAAGTCAGATTGGTTGAAACTTTTATCTCACTTTTGATGAAAACAGCAATTTTTCTAGCCCTTGAAAAGTCAGCCCTGGAATGCCTGGTGAAATCGGCATAACACTCATCAATTCCAACATATTCGTATGTATCAGCAATTTTTCTGACTGACTCCATAGCTAATGTCGAGAGGTGATTATAATAAGAGATGTCTATAGGAAGGAACTCAGCGCCTTCATTGGCTAGCTTAGATTTGGCTATTTTGATTGGCATACCGGACTTGACGTCGAATTCACGAGCTTTGTAATTGGAAGTGCTGACTACTCCAGAACCAGTGTTTCTTCCAGAGTAGACACATACCACCAATGGATGATTTCGGAGTTCAGGATTTCTTACCTCTTCACATTGCGCATAGAAGTAGTCAAGATCGAGGTGAAAAATTAAGCGCGATACAATATTATTGTCTGTGGGATTCTTAAACAAAAGGCTGCCCCCATTTTTTATATTTACCTAACAATATCAAGGGCATCTCGTGCATCAGACAACAATCTATTCTCGCTATCCGAATTAAAAATTATGGTGGCTTGTATTTGTATCGCTCAATATATCTGAAATTTTTTATATTTAATGGATTCATTTACGTAGAATTCATTTTAGTAATTTGTTCGGCATTGCGTAAATACCTATAAACAGTGTATTTCTTGGAAGCTTGCTTGAAGAGTAAAATAACACGCACAAAGTATGACAATAAATGGATTTTCAATTGTATCTTGGGAGCAAGCTTAATTTTATTGATAGTCGCCGGTTTGAATCTATCTAACTCGTTTGCCAAATCCAGTGAAGCCAAAGGTGTTGAAAGTGCTAATAGTAATGCAGATATTAAAATCCCGCCAGTAAAATTATCTTATGGTGGTCATACTTACGAGATGCTTCCATTTGTTATGGTAGAAGGGGATCAAGTTAAGAAATTGAATTTTCCCCAGCTTCCAGACGACTTTCAACCGGTAGTAAAGCTCCCCTCAGAGGGTACATTTAATTTTGATTTCAGTGAAAAACCAAGGGAAACTAATGCATTTGTGATTGACTATGATGCTGATATCACAGCAATAAGTCCTGTTAATAACCTGGGAAAGAATAGATATAGTGTCAATGATGTGTACGGTCCCAAAACTCTGGAAGTACGAGCTATATATGCTGATGGAAAATATGTCACCTATACGCTACTCATTGACATAAGTAGGATTGACTCTACTTCAGGGCTTTCTAATTCTTCACCTAAGTCGATTAAAAGCGTTGTTGCAGATGTAAACAACAATCAAAATAGTAATAATATTAATAATAACCCAAATAATATTAATACTGATTATAGTAACGATAATGGGACACCCGCCACAATAGCAGACAGAATAATCAAGGAATATGGTGGAATGATCAAGATGGATACACCTATTAGTCGCACTCAACCGGATATTCAACTGCAAGCTCATCCGCGTGAACAAGGCAGCAACGGTTGCATAGATTCGGAAATTCCTGTCAAAGGTGTAACAACTAACGATAAAAAGGCCAGCACTAACTCTACAAGTATGAACACTGTAGCCAAACCAAGTTCGCCGTGGATTCAGCTTGATCTTGGAAATAAACAGCAAGTATGTGGTGTCAAAGTTCAGTTCAAAGGGGGTGCCGAAGATGTTAAATTCTTCACAGTGGAATTATCTAGTGATGGAATAACATATTCCACACCAAAATACTATTCAAATACTGGGAGTAGTACTAGTCCAGAAATTTATAATTTCCATGAAGGAACTACCAATGCTCAATACATCAAGCTTACGGAATTAGGTAAAAATGGTAGCGATAATGAATGGGTGTCCGATGTGAAAATATTAGGGCCAAAAGACTGATGAATACTGGAACAATCTGATATTCAAATTCCTTGCTTAGATTTATCAGAAAGGGCAATGGCACAATGGAAGTTATTCATTGGAAATAAGACCGAGTCTTTTGAGAATTCAAATGGATTTTATGTGATGCCTTGGATAACGAATTGTTGGAGTATCCTCTTATAGCAGAGAAAGAAGGCATCAAGATTAGACCGGAGTTGATGGAGGTAGATAGGTTGTATCATTGTGTTTTCGAGAATGCGGTTTTTATATTTTACAAGGATCAGGAGGAAATAATGCATTGTTATCAAGTAGACAATTCTGATGCCATAAAGGAGATAATGGCTGATCCTACAAATCTAGAGGACATACTCATGAAATATTCGTACGAAAAATAGTAATTCAACTCTGATTAACTACTTTTTTTAGTGTTCAGTGTGAGCTTTCACTCGCTAGCATTTATTTGTCAGACATTTGTCATCCTCATTACTTCTAAACTACAGAAATTTCTAATTCATCATACGCATCCTTTACTGAAAGTTCGAGGAGTGTATTCTCATAAATTAATAACCAGTCACTCACACCAATAACAGGCAATTTTCTTACAAAAATAGTATTAGTTTGTGTCAGCTTGGTTGACAAGTATGCATAATGTAATTCATCTCCTTTTTCATTGCCTTTAATTTTGAAAAGGCTTTCTTGGAGTTCTATTCCAGGTCGGCCACCCTGTATGTTGATAGTAATCTTGTCGGCATATCTATTTTGTACTTTCGCTGTAACATAACTCTGTCCAATTTCAAATCGTTCAATATCTAGCAATACTCTAGATCTGAACAATGGTGTCTTAGGCATCTCGTCAAATAATGCTTCAGAAATTGCATCAAAGAACAAATTCTGATCTAATGAGCAGGATATGGCTAATAAATATAGTCTACAATCCCTATAATTCTTGTTTTATTGACTCGACGCTATTTCAAGCAAGAATTTTTACGAATACGTTTGTGAATTCGAAGTAAGAGTCAAGAAACATTCCGGATGGGTAGAGAGCACCTCGCAGATTGGATAAGATAAGAGAGATAATGCATTGAGGGAATTGTGTCCATTGGAAATAAGATTGCTAATCATTTAATCGCACAATACTTTTTATTCAGTCAGTTCTTGTATATTATTGAAATGACCCAAAGAAAAGCAACATCCTTGGAACCAATCCCACCGTCTTCAGGTAATGAAAGCACAAAGAAGGCAAAGAAAACGTATTTTTGTGTAGGATGTGGGAATGTCGCAAAACAAACAGCCTTTTTCAAGGTCGAGGGTGCTACAGTCATAGAAAGGTATTGTGATAACTGCGTCAAAACCGTAACTTAAGATTGCACTCTAATCTTTTTTTATTTGTATGTGTAACTGCAAGCTTTAACTTATCTAAATAGAAAGAAAAAAAGTAAATCTTATGTGTATCTCTAATCATGGTAAAACAGGATCTGAACCTGAGTGTCAAGATCGACAAAGATTAGATGCTTGAGCCCAATCGCGTTGGTTCCAGCTATCTGTTTCCCGGCTTTATCCATACCCAGAGCCATGAGAAGCCTA
>JBBRRH010000068.1:0-20626 GCA_038201105.1 Nitrososphaera sp.
GTCGACCACGGTCCTAATCACCTAATATGGTTAGCGTAAAAGTTGCAATATTACTTTCCGCTCCATGATTGTCAGTTGCCTTGAAAGTGAAAGAGTCAGAGCCACTAAAGCCATCGCTGGGAGTATACGTAGTCATTCCTAGTGAATCTATAGGACTTTCTTTAGGTACTCTCGTAAACGGATTTACGATATAAAATGAGCGACATAGGACTAGATAGAGGATTTACTGCCATTGTCGCACGCAAAGATTTGATGACTCTATAAAGGTAGATATTCTTACAAAGCGGCTTTTCCCCTATCTACTCTTCTCCTTATCGCCAATACCATAAATATTGGTGCAGACATTGGAGCGATGGCGGCAACAACCAAGCTTGTAGTTCCCGGTATTCCAATAATTCTTACCACTTTCGTATTTTCTGCTATTATAATATCAGCTGAAATTTTGATTCCTTATGAAAAGTATGTACGGGTTTTGAAATATCTAACGATTTCACTCTTCGCATATGTGGCTACGGCGCTAATTGTGGGAGGAAATTTTACTGAAATTTTTTTAGCCACCATAATTCCCCACATTGAGTTTACTCCTAGTTATGCAATGATGTTTGTAGCTATTTTTGGTACCACCATATCGCCTTATTTATTTTTCTGGCAAACCTCTGAAGAAGCTGAAGAAGATGTTGCAAAACGCAAGATAAAGGAAATAGGAGAAGGAAGACCAACCATATCAAAGAAGGAAATTATGACAATGAAAAAGGATGTTGCTGTAGGGATGTTTTTTTCTCACTTAATTGCATGGTTTATAATAATAACAACTGCAGGCAGTCTTCATTTGAACGGGATAACTGATATAAAAACAGCAGACCAAGCTGCTCAAGCGTTAGAACCGATAGTCAAGACTTTTCCATATTCAGGTGAGCTATCAAAGGTAATATTTACCCTTGGCATAATTGGAACAGGATTATTAGCAATCCCAGTTCTTGCCGGATCATCTGCATATGCTTTATCAGAAACATTCGGATGGAAAGAGGGTTTGGGTAAAAAATTTGGAAAAGCAAAGCCATTTTATTTGGTAATAATTTCCTCTACGATTATTGGACTCTGGATTGCACTTTCTAATACAGATCCGATTCACGCTCTAATATATGCTGCTGTCATCAACGGCATAGTAGCCGTCCCTATTCTGTTCATAATTCTAAAAATTTCTAATGACAAAACGATACTCGGAAATAGGACTAACGGTCTTTTGTCTATAATTGTTGGTTGGGTCACTTTTACAATCATGGCTATTTCAGTTGTGGCTTTTTTGCTCTTGACGTGGAAAAAATAATATCCTTCTACCAATGTTTGTCGGTGATTTCGAATCTATTTTTGTATCAGTCAGAAGTTTAAACACATATATATAAATTTTAACTGTTAGACAGCTGAGTTAGGTCCAATCTTAACAAGCATTTTACCAGTGTTTTCTACCTTGAATGATACTATGAAAGCTTTGGGTGCATTTTCTAAACCTTCGAACACTGTCTCCTTCCATTTTATTCTTCCTTGGCTAATCCGTTTGGACATATTGGCATGGAATTCACTTAGCATATGGTAGTGATCCCTTACAAAAAATCCCTGAAGCTTCAGGCGGTTGATTATAGGTAAAAAGAGATCGATATGATGAAATTTCTCAATCATCAAAATTCAAACAAGCATGATGATGTCTAACTGATCAAGATGGACCTAATTACTCGATTTTAGTCTCTTCTATAAATATTTCCCATCATACCAGACGCCTGATGGCGGACGATATGAATGAATATGAATGAATACATACTTCCTTCTGTCGAGTTGAATTTCTTTGCTTCTATTTATAGCCCTAAATAGTGATTCCTCTCAACTACAATAGTTCTTTTCGCTTTCAGCTAAAACAGTGTCCTGCCAAACCGCCTTCATATCGTACTATATAGCGAACATAACATAATTTTAGTATTTTGAAACTACACGTTGATCAGAAATAAACGATAGAGCAAAACGTTCCTCTCTCACAGCCATTAAAGTATAGGCATGATGGAAGGGACAGAATAGAAAGGTAAGTTACAGTTATGGAAAAACACTCGATGGAAGATGTTCTCGAAGTCATTTGCGTTAACGTTAAGAAAGACTTGTTACATGAATCTAGGAGGGCGATTGACCTTAAATCAAATCTAACGGTACTGCAAGGAGAAATTCCCATTCCACCGCTGGAATTCGAAGAAAATAAAAAACTCGCATGCTATGCCCTAAAATGTTATTTGAGTGATCTGAAGGAGTCTGTTAAGACCATCAAGGAAAAATTAGGAGGAGCAGACATACCTTTTGAACATGTGAAGAAAGAAATATCTTTGGCCGAAAAAGCGATCCAAGATTATAATTGCCTTACAGTCCTCAAAGAAAATTCGTACCGCGTCAGATAGTTATAAGTCACTAGAACGACGGCTGACTATGCGATATTTTTCATTCAGCTGAGACGGGTTTCTTTAAATCAAAATTATGTACTCCGTCTCCAAGACTTGAATTAGTACATGGTACATTATTTTGATGAAATCTTAACCATGTTATTTCACACCAATGACATTTGAAATCAAGACTATCATTTACAAATTTGCCCTCCATGCTCATTAGTTTTCTTCTAACCTTGTAGACTGAGCTTGATATAATCCATTCAAATCTAAATTGTTCAACAAAAACTAGAAAACACTAGACAGTAGCAAACGTATATTTTGTACTCATCGAAAGCCCCACTTATTTCCGTTGGGATCCTAGATACCCTTGGTCAGACAATCTCAACCATGAGACAATAAAAAGAGACTTGCATGGAAGATATTACCGCGAACTTATTCTTCCGACGAGGAATCATATTCCCTCCCGCTGCGAGCTTGTTTAACTACCCATTATCCTGCTCGCAACAGTCATTTTAAAACTTGGTGTCGATTCTAGCTGAGATGAAGCTATCTGACTAAAACAAAGGTGCTATGTAAGTAAGTACGATTACACTGGTGTTGTTATATTCCGAATACCTACATTTTCGATATTGGCTCGTATTAGGATTATTGATCTTTCCAACTGTTTAGTTAGGAGCAGGATTATTGCTAACGTTCAAAATAGACAGGCCGGTAAATGTCATTACTGTCATTTGGTCATTTCAAATAATGAAACCGTAGTAAGTACAGGAGCTCATCGTATTTACTATCATAAAGCCTGCGCAAAGAAATTGAATATCATTTGATGCAGCCTTACATTCAGCAACCTTAAATCGCGACAGTTTATCGAATAATTCCTGTGATTGTTTGCATCTAGTTATAGCTCTTGAGGCATTTATTTTAGTAACTGCTCATTTCATTTTATATCCCTTCAATGAGAATCTAAGTGCATCAAGCACATCATCATAACTTTGTCATAACAGATTTCTTTGTCAAGAGAATATTCATTGCAATAGCAGTACGTAATCTGACAATCTATTTGTCGTGTTCCTCCCGTATTGCCAAATATTCTTTATCCGTCCTGTTGTTTTGTTGGATTGAACCAACCAAATACAATTCTTTTATCTTGTCCGCAAAGGTTACACTTTGCTAATTCCCCGACCTTGAATTTCAGCAAGATGTGTCAAGACTAGATTGTGAATTAAGTTTAAAATAAACCGTTGCGAGAAGGTTTTCTAGGAATCTCCCGCAACGGCTGAGAATATGGCATTCTCAGTTATTATAAGACGCGAAATGTAATATCACTTTCGGAGTTCTCTCCTAGTTAGCCAAGATCGGCCCTCCTCTTTAAGGGTGATAGATTTTTTCTTTATTCAATGAAAACTCTTTTTTTAGTATAGATCGTCTCCGCATATCCATGGAAAATCCGGAATTCCGACCACTTTGATATTACCATCAATAACTGTTGTAGGAACTGCTTTTACATCATAGTTTTTCATTTTTAGTTTAACCTTGGCGAGTGGATATCCTTCTACTTTTCGAATAAATACGCATATTCAATAGGTGCACAATCTAGTAAGAACAAATCATCTAAAATTAAATTTATTCTAAAACCTAAATTAAAAAAAGTAACTGAAAGACCGAGAATAAAATGTAAGTTCTGTGGCCTAGAATTTTGTCTTGATAATGAGCGTAATGAACACGAAGTAACGTGGCATCCAGAACAATTCACCAAAAAGAAATAATGTGGTCCTGGCCCACTAATTGCGATTTGAACCCGGTACTTGTATCCATAAACCAGCTGATTTAGCATTATAATGTCTGTCTGCATGTTCGCATTGATTCGCATGAAAAGTATTTGAATACACACATGCAGAAAATGCTCCATTAGGCGGAAGTTCCTTTTCTGAGAACTGGAAGACAATATTTTCAATTCTGGAGTCACCTGACTTGGTGGCAATCTTTCCAACATCAAGGATTCTTGATTTCTCTTTATTGGTTGCCTGCGAAGATACAGTTACCTTTACTTTACCACTATCATTCTTGGCGTCATATAGACCTACTTTTAGCTCGAATGCCATCGCGAGTTGTAGTGGAACTAGAATTAGAGCCACGACGCATAGCAAACCCAGACATAGTTTTATACTGGCGCCCTGCTTCAGCAAGAAATTACATAAAAACATTGTTTCCATAACAGGAGTAACTGTCCTAAATTGGATAAGTGTTGTTCCGGAAAAATATTGGTTTGTACCTGATTTTTGGAAAAAAACGGATTTTTTCTCAATTCATTACAACCCTTCTTAGTCATGCCTAAAAAAATTTCAACAATAGGCGACTTCGTCATACTGTAATTCAGTAATTCAGTAATTCAATAATTCAGGAGGCATCATTGCTCTAGTCAAGTATACGGTAATGGTCAATCAGTCAGTCAGTACCATAGAAAAGCTAATGTAATGTGGGATAATTCGGTAAGTGGAGATAATATTTTAGTTGAGCGGTTCATCTGGGACGACGAGCAATATGTAGGACTATACCCAAATGGAAATGGTGGCAAAATTCCATATTACTCGAAAATCGGCACTAAACTTATTGTAGGTTTTTTGATTATTGCATGCATCACCGGCTCAGTGGGATATCTGAGTTTCAATTATTCTCAAACAGCTGGAGAAAAGTTTCACCTGCTTGCATCACAAACTATCCCGACCGTTAATTCTCTCAAGCAAATTAAAGAGGCAGTGTTAAGTATAGAATCTGCAACGGGAAACTATGTATTTGCGCCTTTCCCCAATAGAGATAGATTTCTTCAAGAAATATTGATACAAAGTTATCTTATTCCAATATGCGTTACCGATTTGTTATTCGCATGTATTTTCTTAATACCGCTGTCAAATGTAGCCGAGACTTCAGCCCTAGAATATGTCAATTATACATCTTACAAGTATAAAATTCAATTTCAGTATCCTACCAACTGGGTCCAAAGCGAGAAGATATCAAGTCGTGATAGGGGTCCTGATATCAGTGTCAGTAAACTTGGTAACGAGAATGGTAGTAGCCACGGATCCTTATTCTGGATACTTCGTGGAAATGGTACCGAGTTAGGATCTGACTTACAAGCATCCACCAGATAATATTGTTGATCGTCGACTTATCTACAGTTTGTTTTGGTATTCTGTTAAACCCATTGGCATGGTACGGAAAAGGACAAAAACTCTTAAAAATTAACAGAGCCAACATTCAAACACACAGGCCGACTCGTGTTCGTAGGGGTCATAAAGGAAGCAACTCACAACTTTATTGAGGACTACTATAAGTGACGATTTATGTAAACTGGATAAGGAGGCCAATTGACAGCGGTCTGTATGCATTTAAACTGTCGTTACAGATGTTGCGACTTCAGGGCAAAGAAAGAAAAACTGTCGTGTTTGTAACAGTAGAAGGCTAAATTAACTCACAATTTCTATAAGCATAAATCCACGTTACAAGGGAGACAGTGAACGAACAAAAAAATATTACAATGCTGGATGTATTAAACGCAATCACGTTTGGACATGAATTATTCAATTCTATTGCAGAAGGCACAGATAGCGGTGTACATCGTGCTGATACTCTAAGCCGCAAAATGTACTACAGTAGACTATCTAAACTGGCCATGGCAGACCTGATTGAACGCGAAAATGGAAAATATGTACTGACACTTTTCGGAAATGTCATTTACGAAATACAACTCGCATTTTGCACCGCACTAGATAATCATTTGAAACTAAGGTCGGCGATAGAACAAACTTCGAATAAAACAATAGGCCCCTTGATTTCTGCAGTATTTGAGGACTGATACCCCTCAGTCAGCTGAATCGTCTCGCTTATTTGACTGTGGAAAATTTGAACGGTAAAACTGGTTTATCGTTTTTTGACTTGACGCAAATCCCAGCTGATATTTCTTAATGCGTTAATTGAATTGCAGCAACTGATCGATCTTAATATGGCAAGAGTCTGGGGGATTGATAATGAAATTACTCAGTATGTAATTACATAGTAATCCTTTTTCGAATCAGTGTTATAATCATAAGATCCCATATTAAATTTGACAAAGTAGTAACAGAACAAGAAGTTCTTTTTATTATAGCACAGGACACCTCAGTTATCTACCAGAATATCACTTTGGAATACGTTAAGGGAAGAATTCTCTATTGTGCACATTATTAATCACTTTTCACAAAAAACAAAAGCTTGTCTAAGATTAGGTCCGTAAATATCTGCTTGCTATTCATTCATCTTTTCCAGATAAGGATCTTCCGCTAAGCGTATGCCAGTAGGATGGCAAGTAATTTCCTATAGTCAGTAGAAATCATTTCTTAGAACTATGCGATAACGCGCTTTACCTGCCTTGAGATGATCCATTGCCTCGTTAACACGAGAAAGCGGAAACTCTTCGACAAGCGGACTGATTTTATGGCGATTACAAAACTCTAGCATCATCCTGATTGTTATTGGACTACCGGTAGGTGATCCCCCTATCGAGCGCTCACTTGCGATTAGTGCAAATACATCCGCCTTCACTGGAGGAGTTGCTCCCACAATATGTAATTTACCCCCCGGCTTAAGGAAATTTAAATATGCATTCCAATCGAGATCTGCATTAGCAGTAACCAGTACTAAATCGAAACTATTTGTGGCAGATTTTATTGCAA
Organism: Nitrososphaera sp.; assembly: GCA_038201105.1. Classification (GTDB taxonomy): domain Archaea; phylum Thermoproteota; class Nitrososphaeria; order Nitrososphaerales; family Nitrososphaeraceae; genus TA-21. Next base: position 7,130 of record JBBRRH010000068.1, read on the forward strand.
CGGGATCACGAGAATTCAAGAAATTATGGGCCCCTAACTTTCTTGCATCATTCTCTTTTTCAGAATTTGCAGAAAAAGCAGTTATTTCGCAGCCTCATGAATTGAGGAATTGAAGAACCATGTGTCCTAAACCACCGATACCAACGACAGCCACATGATCTGCCCCTCTAATATTATTTTGGATGAGTGGATTGAAAACTGTAATCCCACCACAGAATAGAGGGCCAGCAGCCCTAGTCCCATATTAGGAGGCAATGGAAAAGCAAATGTTGCCTGGCAGCGAACTTTATCCGCATATCCTCCATGTCTCCCAACGATGACGTCCTCACCTTTCAAGCAGCGATTGTGATGACCGCTCATGCATTGGTCACAATATAAACATGATTTAGCGCGTCAGCCTACTCCTACATATTGTCCAATCTTCAAATGTCTGACATCGCTTCCCACGTCAGATACGGTACCAATAATTTCATGACCGGGGACAAACGGATACTTTGTGATATTCCACTCATTATCAAGCATGCTCGGGTCGCTGTGACATATACCGCAGTATTTAACATGAACCTCTACCTCGTCTGGTCGAAGCTGACCTGAGTTGTATTCGAATACTTCTAATTTACCGCCTGCGAGCTGAGCCGCATACCCTTGAGATTTCATTGCAGTAAATTGTCAATTTTTGATTTATATCTCTTGCCATGATGTTATATATTTAATTAGGCATAATTATTTGAAATCATGTTACGTAAACGTGTGAAGTGAAATTTCGACACGTTCTCATAAAATAGATACTATTTTTTCCCTCTTGAAATAAATCTCACGGTATAGCGGCGGCAATTTTTCAGTATATATGAAAATATAATGCAATATGGTTTAGCTTAATCCCAGTATCACTGGCGAGAACTATTTTAACTTACGAAAGGAGTAGTCAGATTATCATTCTCTTGTTAAATGATCTAAAATAGATACGGTAAGGAAAGTATTTGGCTACTGGTAGGTCTTCTCCTTTGGGTGTACGACATAAAGAGGAAAGGAAATAAACAGCGGGATTAAAAGGCAGAATCATTCAGCCGATCAGAACAAATAACAATTTATTTTGTTATTCCTACATCCCAATTGGCAAATGTACAAAGCATCCTATGGGTCACTTTGTTCTAAGACTATTCACAAAGGAGTCCTACCTTGCCATAGTCTGCAACTCTAGTGTGTAAACTTATTTAGCTGAGACTATTTTTTTAATATCGGCTCTGAACTTCCTTTTGATTCTGTTCAGAGAAGATTCGATTTCCATTATTCTTTGATTTACATTCTTTTCGATAGTATTGACATCCGCAGCTGCGTAGACGTGGTAATATCCACCTTGTTTCAAAGTTCTTGTATGTTTAGTAGAGAAACCTAATCCCACTAGTTTCTGTAATGACCTAAATACAGTACCCTTGTCTCTATTAACATGTTTTCGAAGAAATTCCAAAGTCAATCCCTCTTGGTCCTTAGCTCTTAACAAAATCGCTAATATTTGAATATCTGAACTGGATAAATTGTAGAGACATGTAAAAAGATCCTCACAAGAACAATTTATGCGTGTTAATGGAGTAAGGGAAGAAACGATCACATTGTAAAAGAATTAGTTCAAGATAATTAAGGTTTTGTACTGTATTGGCAACACCAACACTTAACGTTTAATAGTTTCCAACTATTTACATTTAATGGCGATAAAAAATTATGGAAAATTATGAAAATGATAAGGAATTAAATGATATCTTGTCCAGGAAGCGAAACGAATTGATTGAAAGGGCGAAGAGCACAGATGGCAGTAGCAATGCATCTACTGTTGTCATAGACTCCCCAATTTTACTTACAGACTCTAATTTTAACAATGAAGTAGGGAAATATCCTCTTTTGGTAGTTGATTTTTGGGCTCCTTGGTGTGGACCTTGCAGAATGGTATCGCCCGTCGTAGAACAGCTTGCCAGGGAACTTGCAGGAAAAGTAGTGTTTGGCAAGGTTAACGTAGATGAAAACCCAACAGTTGCCGGTGCTTTTGGGATACAAAGCATACCAACTATAGCAATATTAAAGAATGGAAAGGCCATAGATGGCTTTGTAGGTGCAGCGTCCAAATCTCAAATGGAAGCAAAAATTATAACTCACTTGGAAAGTGGTAACAGTAATATGAGTAGTGGTGGCATACACTAAAAACAAAAATAGGTGTAATGGCATTTTCCAGGTATTTTATGGAAGTTTACTCACAGACTTACCCGGATTTATGAATTGGAGTCGCCAATAAAGAAGCCTACCATTGATGCCTTTAGAAAGTACCGATAGTTGTCTTTCAAAGGAAATTTCTAGAATAAATAAAAAAATGACGGAATGTATTGCGAGCTATACATAAATACACTCACAAAGCGCAGCTGAAGCTTGACTATCTACATTCTCTTTTGCATCAATACGAGACGAGTTGTTCAAAAATGCAAAATTTCCATCTAAAGCGACTTTGACAATTTGGAATGATTCTGCATAAGATACATCTGAGCTTAGCCTACTTTGAAGTGCTCGATACTGTGCTAAACCTCTGATCGCTTTTGATTCTAAAAAGATCTTGTGACTTTGCGATTGAAATAGACTGAGCAATTCAAGTTTGGCGTCCATCGAGTCTGATATATCATAATATATGTGGGGATTAAAATCCTTCGTCAGAGGCATTTCGTATGACAACATATTCGACACATTTCTTCCAGCTTCTATACTGGCTTCAGCCACAACCCTATGATCATGATGAGTATCAGTCATTGGATGAGTAATGACCAAGTCGGGCCTACACATGTTGACACATGATTCAATATGATTGATTAAATCGCTTGTAAGGAATAACTGTGTGTCAGGAAATCTGTCTATATAAAGCGCCTTGGCGCCGATGTACCTTGCGGACCTTCTTAATTCTTCCATCCTTTGTCGAGGATCTCCTGCTTTTTCACCTTGGGTTATATTATATAAATACACATGATGACCATTCCTTGCTGCCTTAATCAACAGTCCACCACACCCTAGTTCAATATCGTCTGGATGTGCGCCGATTGCCAAAATATTCATGGTCATGATTGAGGAAAAAAGATACTAATAGTTTCCAGGGGATTCTGAACATCAATTATGAGAATAAGAGTCAATGTCTGTCTTATTCGTAATATGTGGCGAGAATTCGATAGTTTCACCTAGTATCAGAATGATTCCCAAATATCGCAACAAGTGAAGCTCGAAGGCTCATATAAGCAACTATGAATCATAATTCCATTGCAAAAACACCTTAATAACCACATATTCTATCAGCGCAATGAGATAATTTTACTATTAAAGCTAGTTAGCCATATGGGGACTCGCATTAGGCCTTAGTGTTAATGTAGTGAATAAGATTGAATATCATCGCAAGATGGGTATCAAAAATGGTTCGTGATAAGATAAATCCTTCTTTATAAGATCGGGCAATTGCTGGCATTCTCCACAGCAAAACGTATGTCCAAATCTCAGAAATATTGTGGAATTTATTCTTTTACAGCGATTGAATAATTGTTTTTGTAAATTTTGATGTCAGGTTAGCGAATAGATTTACAATAATCGACAAACTCAGTATTCTATTAATGGCCTTAATCAAGGATATCGTCCTAAGCTTTTATCTTCAAAGTTAGAATGGAGGAACTTTGAAATGTTCATTTCTTCAATATTTGTGAAGAGTGAATATTGTAAAAGTAATCGGTCATTGCAAAGTTGGGATAAATTTAGTTAGGTATTGATTGTAAGCATTGGAAAAATATCACTAGAGCCAATATGAACGAATTTGCAGATGATCAACTCACGAGGACGAAGATATATATTGACAAAATGAACGAGTCATCTATCATGTTTCCTGTCATAGTAACATTAATTGAACTTCGTGACCAAGTATTGGAGGGTGTACTGTTTGTATCAATCTCAAAGTTAGACTCTTTTCTTAGATACTATGAATTTTATCGAGACGCCATATCACTTCATTGAGCGTTGTGTCTCACACATATATCCCTCCATTACATCATTACTTCATAGATTAATGATTTGCAAATTGTACTTTGAACGATATCATGCTATACCACAACCCATCTCTTCTGGAAGTTGCGTATTGAAGATGACAATAGCCGTATGCCGCTGCGTAATGTTAATATTTTATTAATAGAAATTCAAAGGTAATGAACGAGAAGACCGTACATGTAGAGTCGCTATCTGATCCCATGCATTATGTGCCAAAGGCTATGTTTTTCACCAAAGGAAAGGGAATACATAAGGAATATCTTACAAGCTTTGAATTAGCTTTGCGCGACGCAAAAATATCCGATCTTAATATAGTTTCAGTGTCAAGTATAAAGCCTCCTAAATGTAAGATCGTGAGCATTCAAGAAGGCAGAAATTTTCTTTTACCCGGTCAGATATCATTTGCTGTGATGGCCAGAGCTTCGACCAGTGAACCTAATAGATTAATTGCTGCCTCTATTGGGCTAGCCAATCCCGCTTATGAAGATCAATATGGTTACCTCTCAGAGCACCATTCAACCGGGGAAACCGCCCAGAGGGCTGGCGACTACGCGGAGGATATGGCTATGGAAATGCTAGCGACTACATTGGGATTGCCTAGTGATCCTTCACTTGCATGGGACGAACGTGAAGAGCAATGGAGACTCTCTGGAAAAATATACAAGACACAAAACTTTACCCAATCAGCCGAAGGGCACAAGGATGGTCTTTGGACAACCGTAATTAGCGCCGCTGTCCTGATATTATGATGTTTACTTTCGTACCCAGATAGTAAATTATTGGCCACAGAGTGGATTGCAGTAGAGAAAATCCACTACGAAAAAAACATTTAGAGCGTGACAAGTTGATATTTGTGAACCGATTTTAATCACAAATAACTGTACCGCCGAAATTGCCTATTAAAATCCAACATCCTCAGGAGAGTTGATTGGCGCCAAACTTAAATTGGTGTCACGCGAACAGGTAATTACAGATGATTACGCCCTCGGAGGTCGTTTTACAGCTTGGTGGATTGGGAGGAATTGAATGGGTAATTATAATTGGAATTGTGATACTGCTCATTTTTGGGGTTAGGAAAATTCCAGAATTGGCGAAGTCATTTGGCAAAGCACAAGGCGAATATGAGAAGGCTAAGATTGAAATGCGTAAAGAAGTTGAAAGAATTAAGCATGGAGACGATACAGATCGAGAAAAACTAGAGTCTATAGCAGAGAAGTTGAAGATAGATTATACAAACAAGACCGACGAGGAATTGCGCAAAGCGATAGAAGCAGAAATCGGGAAGGGCAAGTGAACCTAATAATCATTGCATGTTCTGCGACATTCGGTTAAAAACGAAATCTTCTGCATAAAGTTTCTGTAAGAACGGTGTTAATTCGTTAAACTGGATTACGTAATCAGAATCTAACTTCGTTTTCACTCTTTCATCAGAACTAATGCCTATAGAGAGATCTGCCTTCCGGAATGCAGGATTATCATTTTCTGAGTCACCAAGATAAAGTACTTTCTGTTCTTTACTAAGGTTTAGTAAGTGGAAAATGGCGTCTATTGCCTGACCCTTGTCGAGGTGCATTGAATAAATATCTATGAATGGATGATCAGAATATGTCTGGACAAACAGATCATTCGGCAGAGAGAGAACGAATTGCTGGATAGAAATCAGTACATATGGTTCGATGTTAGTTTTATAATGTTCCCATTTTTGTATTTGTCTGTAATCTAGTGAAATAGCAGCCAATATGCCATCCACGTAATTATATTTCGGTTCAATAGATATATCCTGAAACTCTTTTTCTATTTTATCAGATAGTTTCTTCAATAACATCGAATTTTTTACTAATGTCCTCACGTCTAACAGACGATATTGACTTATAACATTTGAGAATTCACCTTTAACACTCAGATAGTTTTTACTATTAGGTACTAGGTCAATGTCAACATTAGCAGCTCTAGACTCTAAGGTAGCTAATTCAAAGATCTCTAATCCCATTATACAAGATACAATTTTAGCGAATTGCACCTTTTTACGCAAAAAACCAAAATCTTTAGTGGAAAGTATACAAACAGGGATCTTGGCCGATATGTCCCACAATACTTTCTCCAGGTCAGGTGGTATTTGATTATTCACTCCTTTCAAAGAAGCTGTAGGACAGAGCGTTCCGTCATAGTCAGATATAATTACAGAAATTCTTAATGGCAATATTGTTATTTATTGCCTGACTGGATTTACTAAACCTTAGCAAGTTGGGTTCACATTAATGTGATATTTGTCATGTCAGCACGGCCATAGTAAATAATCGTGAGAAACAATTGCATAAAATTCTGATTCGACTGAAAACTTCGAGTTAAAAATGAAAATGTTAACTAAATAGCCAACTAAAGAGAAGTAGTAGCAATTTTAGGTTCTCCAATTCCTCTATTTTGATCCCTATGCTTTTAAAATATTGTAATACCTCAGAATCATCATTTATAATATCGAAATACCGCTTCATCTTTTGTAGAACGTTATTATTATCGTTGATTAGGTTATCTTTGGCTTGGGTCACACGTTAGCCGTCTATCGTATGATAGTTAAGATAATTAGCTAAATCTTGTCAACTTCGAACAAAAAAGTATCATTCTAAATGGATCTTGTCAGAGGGTATTTTCAGTATTTCTTCCACATTTGACTATTACACAGGAAGAAGATAAATCCCTCACACCAATCAGTGTGAAGACGAAGTTAACAAGATGAGTCGCTCGAGCGGATGTCTAGTGCCACGCAATCAAGAATTGAGTCTTTAATTATATCGTCCTTGTCTTTGAGAAGACGAAACTCATAAAACAAAAGGGTTTTCCAAATATGACGTCAAAAAAAGATACTTTGCACCGGATACTTCCTTTTTTGCCATGAAATATAGGATAAAGATGACAGAAATTAGGTTCTTTTGCAGAGAATCAATATAGAATGGAGCTAGCAGTTGAGAAGTCTACAAGGATTAATCTTGGGACCAACACCAACATGGCATTAATGGCTCCGGGTCATCAATAACAAAGTAAACTCAGCTTATTTCAACGGCTTTTATCTCTCATTCAAAATAGTCAACCCTTGCTTCTAGAATATCTTGTATCAATTTATCAGTCACCAAGCTTTTGATTATTTTAACACGTTCTTCTTTGTTCATCTTATGCAAATCCTGTATTGAATCAATTGCTTTAAGATTCCAGTAGTTTTTGACTGCACTTTCAAATTGAAGTTGGTCGTGATATACTACTATGCCAAACCGGTTAGTGAGAAACGACCCCTCTTTCTCTTTATCAATCCTATTTTCAACATGCGCTCGGTTCTTGAGTAGTACTGTTTATTAGACAATCCTAGCGTCTGTTTTAGTTTCTCGCCTTCAAAAACTCCTCCGGCTATAGAACAAAATATCTCGAGTGACTTCCTATCAGCTATGGTCTCGATTATCTTTAGTTCCGACAATATAGCGGTCATGCTGATACTCCCTATGGAAGAAGTGGCTATATATGGATAATTTATTCTAAGCTAGATAAATACGTCTTAAAGGTCATATTTTGGAGATATTGAATTGTGGCCAGGAAATATCTCTATTTCAGACTATGAAATGTCTTGAAAAAGGTACCAAATTGTGTAAGGGACGACTTGCACACCAAAACTTCCACGAAGAAAACAGGACGTAATCGTAACCTTTGGGACTTCGCGAAGGGATTATATTTTGTGAGAGATAAAACAACGATAAATGACGCTTTTTAGATAGCTTCTCCGTAACTCGATATAAAATATCACTGTTCCCAAAAATAATAAAAAGTAATTCATTTTTCCGAGAGGGTTTATCAGATCGGAGTACGTTCTCAAATGGTGGATAAGTTGAGCCAAACTAATCACATTTCCATCGTTAGATTTACTAATCTGAAATTGTTCCTTGGCATACTTTGTCTTTTAGCCGTTGTTTTAGTTCCAGCACAAATGGCACATGCAAGAGGTTTCATGCTTAAAGTAAATTTGTTTGATGGAAAAGTTGATAGTGGCAAAGTCACGGTGTTTGTTCTTTCCGAGGCTACAGATAAAAAGAAATCGAAGTCTCTTGACGTTGGAAGAATTGCCTCAAGGACAGGTGATAGTACCATTGAAAGGCTTGCTTTTAGATTTACAGATATACAGCTTCCTCCTAATGGAGCATTTTCAGCATGTGTATATTCAAAGAATTATGGTACGACGCAATGCGAACAAGCTGACAGACACCATGATGCGTCCTCTGCTATCATGTGGGTCCAAGTGCCACGCTAATATCTAAATTGGCTTTGCCTGACTGTGTTACAAAGTTTACTCTTTGTTCAGGCTGTAGAATATATCTGTCAAACAATTCCATGGTGTTGTTACGAACTTGACACTCCTCCTAGCGGCTTAGTGCATCATCATCACTATTCTTTAATATGCATGAGCAGATCTTCAGTCCAAAAGCAAAGCAACGAAGTGCTCAAACTAATTTTGATTATATGCAAAATAGAAGTAGCATTAATTTCTGCAATCAAGATTAGTTTAGATCAGCTTGGCTGTCTCTTGCAATAGTCTGGGAGTAGTCCCATTCCTTGATAACATTTTAAAGTAATCGATAAATTGTTGGGCCAGATGATAATCATCATATTTTGATACCGCAAGTGTGAACTGATCAGGGTTGATGAAATTAATAGTCTCATAAACTACTTGTATCCCGTCTACTACCATGAAGCTGATAGGCAGGTCAGGAAGTCTTTTCAAACCAAACCTTGGGGATGTAGTGATTTTCTTGACTAACTTGGCAATCCCTCTATTTGGAGGTGTTCTAATTATAGCAGCAAGCCTGTTTTCCACACTAATCTGTTCGGGGTTACCATCAAGTATGTGGACTGTAACACCTTTACCAAGCTTCTCGAAGACTCTACTTGAGACATGCTGGTCATGATATCTTGTTGCAAAGTATATTTCTTTTTGAGCATTATCCATAACCTTAAGGACTTCGATTATCAGATCATCAAACTTCTTAGCTACATTAAAGCTTGTCAGGTAAGTTGAGTTGAAATCCCCGTCAGATTCGTAGTTTCAACGTATTCATGGATAATTTTCTCTTTCTGTTCAAAAGGAAAATCATTTCTATTCTTTAAAATATATATATTTTTGATTTGCCAGTAATTCGGGATCATCTTGTCCATCGTCTTCAGATGATTTTCGTACACAATTGAGCCAAATGATGTTAATTTGTAAATACATTGTTGTTTTTCAATTAATCCTACGTCGATGAGACGCTTCAACCTCACGTAATATTGCTTTTTAGATTGATTTGAAATACCATTAGTAGGATGAAACCCTGTATGCGCAGCATTCAGGATCGAAACTGACTGCTTATCTCGTGTACGGAACACGTCCTCAGCCAATACCGAAAATAGTCTTTTTATCCAAAATATTGTTCTAAAATCAATCAGGGCAATCGAGTTATAACCGTTCGAAAACGATCTGATTTTATCTTCAATAGGATAACATAATATTACATTCTCCTAACTGCGCTAAAGTGTCTATATATAGTCAATATTGATTAGCAATTCATGGTAGGGGAATGGGAGGACATTCGGTAATAGACATACTCCAATCAATTTCGGATATCAAGTCACTCACTATGTTTTGTTCTCTTGCCAATAATAGCGTGGAAAGCGAAGTGTTGAAAAGAACAAAAGGACTTAGCAAAAAGCAGTTTTATTTAAGAACTAGGCGCTTGTTGCAAGTAGGATTAGTAAAAAGGAACAAGGGATCTTTCTCGCTTACAAATTTTGGAATAGTTGTATTTCATGCTCAGCTCGTCATCGAGTCAGGTATTAAGAATTTTTGGAAGCTCAAAGCGGTTGATTCCATTCAGGCAACCGGAGGAATAGGAGAACAAGAACGCAATATGCTGATAAAGACTATCTTAAACGATAATAGAATTGAGAATATTTTAGTGAAACAAGATTAGTTTATGGAATTATCTTGACAGTCAATTATATAGACGGCCGGGAAAAAGAGAGAGCGATATAACATCTATTTACAGATTGGCTCAGCAAGCAATGCCGTCACGATGGTTCGACGAAATACAGTATTTTCCGCTCCCAACATTATCTTTTTTCAACATCTCGCTGTCTACATAACTTACTACGATTATGACTAAATTTTTTAGTCTTGCAGATTGCTTACTAAAATTGTCTGCGGGCTCGATCTATTAATGTTGTAGCACGACTTACACAACAGCTTGTCAAACCAGAAATTAAGGGAATGTGTTGGCTTCTTACAAGATTCACAACGCAGGTCACTTATCATATTTGTTACATAAGATATATACTTCCATTGTTATATAACATTTTCTAATGGATCCGTCTCAATTATACATAATACTGATTCAGTTAAATGGCATAATCAATTGCAGATAGCTAAGGATAGCTTTTCATGCTTTTCTTACGGAGGGGAAGCATCCTTAACTCCACTTTAAAATTTAATTCATGGATCATTTTATGCTTGACAATCTTATTTTAACCCTTAAATAAGATCGATCTGTATTAATAATTAATTTTAAGATTGGATGAGTCCCTAGGCCCTGAGTCAGACCCAAATGATACTCATATTCAGAAAAGGAGAAACTTTGATCCCTCTATAATTAATGAAGGTATAGTCGCAGGTCAGAGGATAGCAAAGATCTCCGTTATAACACTAATCGGTATTGGTATAGCTGAATTGCTCATTGGTCACATAAGTGGTAGTGTAGTTGCGACCGCGGATGGTATCGACTCCATGTCTGATGCAATGATTTCCTTCATAGTTCTTCTTGGTCTGCGAATTGCCCAGCGCCCACCAGACACAAAGTTTCATTTTGGTTATCACAAGGTTGAAACTTTGGCAGCAATGCTCGCTGCTATAGGAATGATAGTAATAGGGTCAATAATCTTGTATCATTCTTATGAATCTTTTATTCACCCCACGTACATTAACCATCCACTAATTACAATGATAGTTTTGGCAATAGCAAGTGCCATATCCTTGTATAGAGCATTTCAAATGCGGGTCATTGCCAACAAGTATCAGATTTTATCTTTGAAGACCGATGCAAAAAACTCCATCAAGGACGGCTCAGCTTCTGTAATAGGATTCTTCAGTATATTAATTGCAACACAATTTGGTATCCTACAGGCAGACGCAATAGGAGGAATGATAATTGCGGGATACATATTCTCTGTTGCTTACATATCATTGAAACAATCATCACTAATTCTTGTTGACGCTTGGCATAGTCCAAAAATGACTGAACTAATAAAGAAGATAATTGAAGAGAAATTTGGATACGATCAGATAGGCATCAGGTCAGTATTGTTACGTTCAGCTGGGATGATTACTCAGGCTGAGGTTCATGTAGAAGTCGATGGGAATAAACAATTAAAAGATATAGAATTGTTGTCTACGGAAATACAAAGTGCTATTCGTTCTGAAATTCCAACAATGGAAAGGATCTCAGTTATTCCGCATTCCTTCTCCGAGCGGCCTGAAACTAGAATGGCTAGACTCTTTAGGAATAGGATTAGAAATAAAAAACAATTAGCAGACAGTGGACAGAAGTACAAACCTGCAAGGTAGTATATCCCTAGTCTTCGGTACTTTATTCATTGATTCTAATTAAAATTATTCCTTTGGTAGGTTGAACTGCCTAGTGCGCTTTCTCCTGTTCTCCAAGCGTATTTCTAATTTCATGATGCAGGGCTGGCCAGATAGTTCCCATACATGGATTTGTAATATATTTCGTGAGTTCCCAGGGTATCATCTTCCCATACTATATGTAACTTGGTATTAGAAATAGATATTGAAGGACATTCTGAAGTTCCTCCGTTATTACTAATGTTTATAGTTTGGCCAAATGTGACTCCACCATTGCTACTATTCCTTATGAAGATTTCTTGATTTCCGGAAACGCCTTCTTGCCATACTACATAGAGATTACTATCGTTAAACGCAGTTTCCACATTTGATGAGTCATTAAAGCTTTGGGATATGTCAACAATATCTCCAAAATCATTACCATAACTGGTACTACGTGTGTAGTAAAGATTTTTGTGACCTTGTGCGTTGCCATCCGTCCTAAATACCAAAACATTCCGATCAAGGGCAGTAATGTGTGATTCACCGTCGTCCAGGTATTTTGCGATTCTCTTTTGCATGATTGGAAGATTATGGGCGTCATCTAATACTTTAGATAGTAGTATTTGACGAGTTTGAGTATTGGTACTATTTGCATTCCAGGTCACGTACTTTTGATCCTCGTAGGCTGCGATTTTTGGATGAGATTGTCGATCGGACGCTCCAAGTTCCTTTATCTTTTCGAAGCTAAATCCTCCGTCTTTGCTTTCTCTCAATAAAATCATATTTCCTTTTTGAATATCAAGTTCGTTCCATACTGCAATTACGCTTGATCCGAATGTAGCTAATTCTGCGTTGTAGGAACTACTAATATTTTTGCTCAATTTAATAATATGATCATAGTTTTCTCCTCCATCAACACTTTTTCTGAATAAGATCTGCCGCGTCCCATTACTGTTGTCTACCCACAATATGTAGACATTGTTTTCTGTTGCCGATATTTGTGGATGTTCAGAGAATCCTTTATTGTTACTCAAATTTACTGGATCACTAAAATTAATTCCTCCATTATTACTCACCATGAAAAATATATCATAGTTTTTGGCGTTCGGCCCTCTTACAGACTGTTCCCAAACTACATATACATTATCTCCAGAAGACGCTACCTGAGAATAGACCGAATCATCGATATGGCTCAGGTTTCGCGTTTCGTTCAAATAATGTGCATTAACAGAGCTATAGTTCGAATGTCTGATATCGTATGCTTCTATTGGCATGATTTCCTCAGCTACTTCAATAATGAAAAATACAACCAAGGAGGCACTCAAAAACAAGGAGAAAATGGAATCCAATATTTCTAATATAACGTGGTGTATTATAATATAAAGCGATATTATACGCCCATGGGCTCTTCATCTTTTCTGGCGCCTTCAGACAGAATCAGGGTATAAAGGAATAATCTATTCGAATTATTATGCTTTGATTCTATTGGTGTTGTTGCCCAAGCCAGCAAATGAATAGCCAGGGGTAGAACTTGAAACGGAAATAGACTAGTATAAATTTTCGATAAAAAAATTATGTAAGGTTAAAACGTGATACACAAAGAATGGTCAGTTTGATGCCTGTAGAACCAATCAAGACGAGATTAGAGGCATATGGGATGCACGATTATTGTTACGGGTCCAGAGGGACTCGAACCCTCGACCAGCTGCTCCGCAGGCAGCCATTCTATCCAAGCTGAACTATGGACCCCCCTGCTACAGATAATTTTTCCATATATGAACTTCCCCTCGCAACTCAACAAAGATTAAGAGCGA
>JBBRRH010000069.1:0-20584 GCA_038201105.1 Nitrososphaera sp.
ACAATTGGAGCGTTACTTGCTGCAGGTACAAAGAAGGCTGGCTTTGCCGCTGCCATTCGAGTCATTGTTTTGGGAATGTTTGTCCTCAACTTGGACTGGACGATGATCCTTGCCGTTATTGCTATATTTACGATGACACTCGGAAACCTAGGGGCTCTAGTACAAAGAAGTGTTCCAAGAATTCTTGCATATTCAAGTATTGCACAAGCTGGTTACATAATGATCGGCTTGGCCCTTGCACCGTATTCAGACCAAGCTCTTACAGGATCGCTGTTCCACATAATGAATCATGCAGTAATGAAGTCTGCTGCGTTCATTGCAGCCGCAGCAGTAGCTACGGCCCTTGCAGGTTACAGTTTAGAAAGGTACAGAGGACTTGGACGTCGTATGCCTATTACGGCAATTGCATTTTCTATATCTCTGCTTGCACTTGCAGGAGTGCCTCCTCTAAATGGATTTTGGAGCAAACTAGTAATATTTGGGGCCGCAATAAATACTGGCGAAACAGTATGGTGGGGACCTTACCTTGCTATAGCAGCGGTACTTAATAGTGCCTTATCACTTGGCTACTACGCGTGGATTATGCGGAAGATGTACATGGAGGAAGGTCCAGATATGAGCCGAGTTAAGGAACCGAGATCTATGATAGCTGTCTTGGTATTTGCAATGGTATTCATGGTAGGCTTTGGTATATGGCATGGACCTATTCTAGAATTTGCTTCACATTCAGTGCCTGCATTATCCCAATTAGCTCATGCAATGTCAATAACACCCAGATAGAATCTAGATCTTTTTTGAATTGTGGGTTTATTACCTCGAATTCGAACAATAAAAACAAAAACATGATTTGTTGAATTGATGCTACTTTCTAACCCTACCTCCAACATACTAAACATGCACCAAAATCAAAATAGTTCGTCTTTATCAACAGGATTAGATTATCCCGCCGACGTTGAAAAACAAGAAAATCAATCTGTAAAAAATAGACTATTGTTTCTGATCCTTCATTATCTTCATTACATCCTCATCACTAACTGGGGAAAAATCTTCATAGAATTGACCAACCGATCTAAAATTCGTTGTGATTGGGATAATCACTGCTTTTACATGATCCGCTTCTTTCTTCAATAGTTCCAGAGTTTCCCTTGGGACAACAGGAATTCCTATTATCAATTTCTTAGGTTCTTGTTTCCTTATCCATCTTGCTGCTGCAACCAAGGTAGCACCGGTTGCAGCTCCGTCATCAACAAGAACAATAATCCTTCCCTTAATTTCATACCTCTTTGCACTGCTTCTGTATAAAGATTCTCGTCGCTTGATCTCTTCAATCTGTTTTTGTTGCTCGTGTTCTATATATTCAGGGGTTACCTTCAATGCATTTACTACATAATCATTCAAGTAAAGCGTACTGTCTTGCATAGTTGCACCTATCCCTAGTTCTACATTGTGCGGTGCAGACAATTTTCGTGAAATGACTATATCAAATGAAGGAGCTGCTATTTTCTGGCTAATTACTTGGGCCATTATTACACCTCCACGGGGAATTCCAATCACAGTTACCTCCTCTCTTGAAGCGTCTTTTAGAGAATCCTTCAAAACTGAGGCGAGAGTATGTGCCGCTTTTTCTCTGTCTTTAAATTTTAGAATAGAACCGTCCTTGATCGATGACAAGATATCTGACACCTTAGAGAACAATAGTATTTTTCCTAATCTCTGTGCTATAAGTATAACGGTATCCCAAATACGAGTTAAATGCTATGGTCATTTTTTACTCTATAATCCTTAGTACAGTAACATATTAATATATAAGGCACGGAGTCTTATTTTCCCTTGAGTTGAGTTGCAGCCAAATTCGATAAAGTACAAAGTCCACTATAACCCATCCATGTACGATCATAAAACCGGCAGGTACACAAATGGGGAGAAGACTTTTGAAACTTTCAATCAGGCAAGAGCTCAGCAATGGAAATGTGAAAAGTGTGAAAGGACTTTTTCAAAATTTCCTGACCTCAAAAAACACAAAAATGACGACCACGCCTACTAATTTTAATTGCTGATTGTAGGTCAAGTTCATTTACATTCAAACTGAGGTTTGCAAATGACAGGCGGCGTTAAATCTATACTGTCACTTATTTCGTATGTGTTACCGCAAATAGCTTTAAATGACCACGAACGCAATCCGAAAATGTAAATGTCTTTGGATACAACTACTAAGGCGCTGATTGAACAACTGATCGAAAGAAAACTAGCGATGATTCCTGTCGTTGCAAGTATGATTCGTCTGAGCAATAAGGAAAATAGATTGAGCTACACTAACGAAACTGATTTCATTTATGGATTTGTCTATTGTGAAATTCTAACTTCATGTCTTAGTTTTATTACTTCAAATTACGCGAGAATCCCTGAAGAGGAGGAAATGAATGAAGTAAAAAATATAATATCTCTAAGAATGTTGAATAAAAAGCCGCAAGACCATGGATAGGAAATAAAAGCATCCTAAATTAATACGAATATCAGGAAGAATCCCGATTCAGGAAGTTTACGGGTTTACGGAACAGCTAAGTTTTTGGAGGGTATTTGCATTAGATGTAATCTACTGGAAAGTACAAGTTCATTTTATCTTAATTTTAGACCTGAATATATGTCAAGTTAGTCAAATGTTCTAGGTGTTTCTTTGAGACGGAATCTGCTATCTTTCTTAGTTCATTTTTTGCCTTGTTGGAATAAGAAAGAAATAACTTTTCCATCTTCGCAACGAATTCTACTGATTGTTCATTGTTTTTTACAAGCATATTAAACAGTCTATCTTCATTATTCCAATCTAATAGATCGTCATGGATTTGGTATGCAATTCCCAAAAGATGACCAAAACTTCCCATGGCACGGATCTCATCTTCAAGGCCAAATCCCAAGATTGCGCCAATTTTAGCTGCAGCTTCAAAAAGCGATGCAGTCTTATGTTCGACCACTTTGATGTAATCGTCTTCCTTTAGCCTCGGGTCCTTTGCTAACATTATCTCCATCATTTCTCCCTCGCTCATTTTGGTTGCGGCTTTTGATAGTTCGGCAGATATCTTGGGACTATCTAATTTCGAGCCTATGTTGAGTATAATGCCAAGGACAAAGTCGGCAGTAAGAATACTACTATTGTATCCATACTTGACATGAAATGATGGTTTTCCCCTCCTTAGGTTTTCTTCGTCTATTATGTCGTCATGAATAACAGACTCTGTATGTAATAATTCAATGGCCGAAGAGGCCAAAAAAATCTCCTCTTTATTGTCATCAATTCCTTCTTTTTTATCAGCATTGACTGATTCTGATGAGAGAACAAGTATTAGTGGTCTTATGCGCTTGCCACCATCGGAAGCATATCGAAGAGGTGCGTAAAATTCAGACCAAGAGTAAATATCTAGCTCACGAGCTAAAGAGTCGTCTATTCTTGATAAATAAGAGCTAAACTGTTCTGTGAGTGGATTTGTTTCAGCATTTCTTCGATTCAAAGATGAAGTCTAGCCCACAATAGTGAATTGGTCTGGATATTTATTCTTTTTAGAGCAGTTGAGTTCTCTATTAATTTGAGAATTTATACTTTATCGTCTTAATTCAAAGAATTTTGCCGTTCAAATTTATTTAACACTTCAAAACCCTATTCAATGCCTTGACTATTGCAAGCTTGTCTGTCATTGTTTAACTACAGCAGAGCAACGAGTCTTCTTGCTAGTTGTTCTTACAGTCAGTATCAGATGATAATCAATTAAAATTATTTCATCAGACGTATCTCCCATAATGATCGAATTAATGCTAAATGAAAGTTATTGGAGTTGCTCCAATTGAGGCATTTCGTCAAATAGGAGATATCTGTAGAAGACGCGGAGGATAAACCTTGGCGGCAGATGTTCGTTAAACCATTTATGGAATGCATCACAGGTACCAGGTACGCATTGTACAAGCCCGATCATGTACTCCAACTTTCTTCATCCCAACGTTTCATGAACATGCGACTGGACGAGTTTAAAGGTGAATTGACAGAGAATGTAATTCAAAGTTCTCTTCCGTTTAGGCCTTCTGCTCTCATCCATTCTATGTCAGGTTTGAAAGAACGGGAGAAATCTCAGATAGGGAGATTATCGAAAAAGTTGAAGACAAAGCAAACATTTCGTGGAGGTGGAAGATAATTGGAAAAAGTGTGTTTCGATCGAAATCATATTTCTTCTGGTGTGTAGTGCTCCGGCCGGGATTTGAACCCGGGATCTGCGACTCGAAAGGCCACAATGCTTGACCGTATTGTGCAGTTGGAATGAATCAACTACTACACCACCGGAGCTACCGTCAAGTAGTTCAAATACTTGGCCATAAAATCTTTTCCTGAAGAACAGATTGGTGTGAAATTTCCCACACAACCTAGTCATCGAGATACAAGCCCGGCTCATGAAAATCTGATTCACGAGGTATTACTTTGAAGTATTGATTGAACGCTGACCCAGACTACCAAAAAACAAAATAAAATTAAAACTCCCATGTCGTCAAACTTGGTCTAATGGGGACTTGCACTGGACCAGTCATGACGTTGTTCTAATAGATATTCATAAGTGAAAGGCAACATTGCCATCTTTTCATGGCTAATCAATAATAGATCATTGTGTTTAGAAATTATCAATCCTGTTACTAATATTATGTGTATGAAAAGCAGCAGTTTAGTTGAATTGAAAATGATAGTAATGATATTCTCAGAATCAAAAAAGAGCAATGAACTTGGGGCCTACATTACATTCGGGCTCAAAATTTGAAGAAGAATGGAAGCAATTGTCCATTTTCATAATGGCTTTCAACAACTCAATTAATTTCAGGGAAAAAATTAGAACATATTATGGGAGCGGGATTTGCGAGAGAAGAATTCAGAGTCACCAGTTCGTATTTGAGAATGATGGACTACAATTGGATATGGAGACTGATGACTGATTTTTTGAGTCGAGTGAGAATTCCATTACATGCTCAGCTCATGAAGGATAGGGAAATAATCACTTTCTGATATGAATCGATATAATTAAAGATAGGTAGCAAAGCCCTAATGGTGCATTTGAATTCTTTAGTGGCTAAAACTTGTCAAAATATCTATTCCTCTCGACTACTAATAATATTAATTCCTATAGTACTTTCTGCTTTCACCCATTTATGGAATCTCGAAGGATTTCCAGATATCTACAGGGATGAAGACCACTATCTTAGGAAGACTATGCATGTCTTACGTGGGTTAGGTCCTCAAGAAGGTCCTAGTGACTTAATCAGTTATCCAGCTCATCCTTATACGCATCCGTACTTTGGCCAACTCTTTCTGGCTGGAGTTTTGGGTATAGTTGGTTACCCGAATTCAATCCATCCAATTGCAGATCCGTCATCCATCAAAGAGCTCTTTCTTGTTCCAAGAGTATTAATGGGAATTCTGGCAGTTGCCGATACATTTCTTTTGTTCAGGATAACAGAGCTTCGTTATAACCGAACAGTAGCACTGATGGCATCTATATTATTCGCAGTCATGCCTATCACTTGGATGCTGAGGAGGGTATGGTTAGAACCTATCCAACTACCTTTTATTCTATCATCGATATTATTGGCACAATACTGTACGAACCGCAACTCAAAAAGTCATGTAGCCATATTAGTTACAGCATCTGGTACACTTCTAGGGTTAGCAATATTTACAAAGATCCCGGTATTTACGATGATTCCATTAGTAGGCTATATTGTTTATTCTGCCACCAAGAATCAAAAAACGTTAGGGTTATGGTTCATTCCAGTTCTTCTGATACCGTCAGCATGGCCTCTGTATGCTATCTCGACGGGACAGTTTGATCAATGGCTAGATGGTGTGTTATGGCAATCGGAGAGAGAAAATAGTGGCATCGGATTTGCTCTGGGCAAATTATTTGTCATAGATCCTGTATTGATGATCCTTTCGTTGGGCGGATTAATTTATGCCGCATTATTAAAGAGAAGAGATATGCTTCTACTATTATGGATTGTACCTTTCATTGTATTTAACCTTCTTAGTGGATATGTATCATATTGGCATCTAGCTCCTCTCCTACCTGCATTCTGTATTTCATCTGCACTGTTAATAGCAGAGACATCAAAATTATTCCGCAACAGGAAGATTGCAAAAGTCTTACCTTACGCAATATTGGGATCAGTAGGACTGTTTGGACTAATAATTACATCAATGTTGATAACTCTTAACCTTACATCATTTCACTATCAGGTTATTTCAGTTCTGGCTAAGCAAGTGCAGGGAAGTGGTACCAGAGGAAATGAGGGTAATGCCAATAATTTAGCAGGTAATAGAATCGATAATGAAGGAATAACAGTTTTGGGAAGCAATTACTTGCTATGGCTTCCAAAATATGTATTTGACAATAACCAGATCAATGACTATAAGAATTACTATAACGATGGAGATGTCAGAACAAACAAATATCTCCTTGTAGTAGGTGAAAATTTCATAAATGATATGACTAGAGATAACAGTACAGAACGCAACATCGAGGGGTTGAGGACACTTTACGTTAACTCTACTGTATTGGCTACGGTCGAAGAGGACGAGCGGATAATTCCTAACCAGGATAAATACCCATTTAGTAGTCTAGTCGATTTAGATCCGAAATCACCAAAAAGGATCGAAATCCGGATGGGTCATTAATATGATATTCACGAAGTAACTGAAGTTAAATAATAAAAGGGAGAATTACATTCAACCCAGATTCAGATCGTCGCGTATTCGATAATATTAGGTTTTTACATAAATAGTTATGATGACCAATACACATGAATTTCTATCCTAGACAGCGTCAAACCTCCGTCAAACTGTTGATCAAACCTCCGTCAAACTGTTGATCAAACCTCCGTCAAACTGTTGATAAATTCAAGCTAAATTCTTGATCAAACTTCCGTCAAACTCTTGATCAAACCTCCGTCAAATCCGGCACCCAATTCTAGCCAGAAGTTTAGTGATATATTGGAAGTAAAAGATCAAAATTAAGATATAAATCGATATAATAAACAATACATAATGGGTGGAAAAACTCCCGCAAGAATCAAGCAGAGAGTAATAAATCTCTGGCTATCTGGACTTCCAAGGGATGAGATTGCTGAAAAAGTTGAAACGAGTGTGGGAAATATCATCAATATCGTTACAGAGGTCAAGAAGGATATTCCGGACATCGATTTATTGCGAGAACTTGCGGTTCAAATAAGGAAATAAGGATCAAGATACATTTTCTTCAGCAATTCGACATCGAAACATGCTCTACAAAAAAGAATTAACCGACAATCAGATAGATGATTTAATTGAAACTGTTGATGAGCATTGTTATAAACGTAACATGAGTGTCAATAATTTTGTCGATCTTGTTCTGAGTACCTCACTGTTTTCGCAAAAGTACGGTTGTCCGATAGAAGGACTAGATGGGTTAAAAGCACAAAAGGAAGATGAAGTACAGCGATTGCAGACAGAAGTTGGGTCTTTGCAATCCGAAATAAACTCCTCAAAATCCGTGAGGTTATTTATGTTATCAAGAAATAATTTAACTGAATCAGATATCGCTGAGTACAATCAAGATAAGCCTCTTGTAGACACAATAAGAACCCTAAGACAAGATCTTGAAAAGGCAAACGCAACAATAGTACTTGAAAGAGCTGAAGCAGCAACTCGGGAGATCTTTGACTATGAGACGTGGGTTACGTGCCTCAGAACATGACGATAGAAGATGTGGTGAAAGCCGCAAAATTGTTGGCCAGGAATGCACCCCAATTTAAAAAACAAATAAAATACATACTAAAAATGGGACCCTCTCTACCATACGCGGTGAACGGACCGAATCCAGATTTCAAGGGGTCATTAGATTAATGTTAGACAAGTTTGGGCATGAGCAAAGCATCGTCATTGATTAGAACAAAAAAAAAAACCTTAATTCGACAACTATGAAAATCTTCATCTTTTTCACCTCCCTGAATTCCTTCACCTACCTATTTTTTAGAACGGCAAGGTGGAGGTGCATATCAGTGATGATATTCTCAGTTTTCATCTCATCAAATTTCTAAAATAAATTCAGCAAAAGTATTTGTATGAGAAAAGAGACATGATATTTCATGTCTAGGCTTGTGGAGCTGATTGACGTGGAGATCCAAAATAGAAGTCTCTTGAAACATCCCTTTTATCAGAAGTGGTCCAATGGTGAACTCACTCTTGATCATTTACAAGTATATTCGAAAGAGTATTCCCAATTAGTAAATGCTATTCCAAAAATGGTAGAGAATGTCATGTTGCTTACCGGCGATCAAAAAACGCATTTCGCTATTGCGGAAAATCAGAAGGAAGAATCAGAACATATTGAATTATGGTCTAAATTTGCAGATGCCTTGGGCGTGTCAAAGAATGTATTATCTACATATGGAGGATCTATTGATACCAACCTGGCCATTTCTAAATTAATTAACCTAACATCCGGATCATTTGAAGAAGCCGTATGTGCGATGTACGCATATGAAATGGAATTGCCAAAGATTAGTAGGTCAAAGATAGATGGGTTAAAAGCATTTTATGACATAACTGGTAGCGATGCTACTGAATATTTCAGGATACATGAAGAAGTAGATGTACGTCACGCACAGCTGTGGAGACATTTAATCAGTAATATTCCAAAATTCAAACATGATCTTGCATTAAAAGCTGCAATTGGATCGCTCGAGGCACAGAATCATCTCTTGGATGCAGTTTGTAACCAGTACGCAATACCATACAACTAAGCAATCAATCTGTTTATAAGACCTAAATTACGTCGCTAAGGGAATCTGGAACAGGAAAAACATGATGGTATCTGATAAATGATCATGCCGGCTTTCTGATTCATTTGTTCAAAACCTTTATACGTACTTAAATGACGAGTTCCCAGAGAGGGCCCATAGCTCAGCCTGGTTAGAGCGACCGGCTCATAACCGGTCGGTCAGGGGTTCGAATCCCCTTGGGCCCAAATCATTCTTGTCCCCTTTATTATGGCCATTATCTCACTAGTTTTAGAAATGCTTTTTGCTACAGATAGAGGATCAAATTAAATTCGTGGAAGACGCGATAGATTTTTCATGCATGACATAATAAGAGAAGGTTGGTTTGTATTTCTTGAACGACTTAAGCTGGGCGAGCGGCCAAAATACACGAGCCCGCGGCTCTTTTTGATATGACATGTTATCTTACCGTCAAATAGTGAATTCGGGTGCCTGCAGATGTTGGATGACGCCATAATACGCAGAAAATCTTATCATCAAATTTGATTCACAAACCGCTGGCTCCATCGCGCTCAACCATGCCTGACTAAAGTCTGATATCAATACATAACTTGATGTCAGTTGATATCAACAGTAACGGACGAATTCACGACCATGCAAGAAGCGTTCGAATCACACTCCTGATGTATAAATATGGTCTCGAAGGATGTAGCTGAATTACAACCACGTTTTTAAACATCTGTGTCTCAAACTAAAGTACAATGGCTCAGTTAAGAAAATTCTCGAAAGTTCTTGTCGCAGTTGACGGCTCTGAATATTCAATGAATGCAGCAGAATATGCCATTTCGATAACTAAAGAGTATGGCTCACAGCTTATTGCTTTGCATGTTATTACATCAGATGTAAGCACCATCGCGTCTACATTTTCACCTCAGATGGATGAAATTAAGAAAAATGCTCAAGAATATTTTGATAAAATACGACGCAGAGGTGATGAAGCAAAGTGGGATATTCCATTAAGAACAGAATTGATTGCATCTTCTTCTGTGGTAGGCGGAATCATTGATTTTGCCGAAAAAGAAAATATCGATTTAATAGTAGTAGGAACAAGAGGACGGTCAGGGTTGAAGAAATTGTTACTCGGTAGTGTAGCGTCGGGTATAGTTAATTATGCACATTGTCCAGTAATGATAGTAAAGTAACATGGTGAATGTAGTGAATTTGTAAGACCACCAAATAGCTATGTCAATGGCGGTCGAACTAAATACCACCGAATCTGGATTGTTATATCTAGTGTTTAAGCCCTGACTACTGACTAAATATTTTTTCCTAGACACTTTCCTATAGTAATAATAACTTACTCTTCTGTACATAGGAAATAATGATGAGTATGCGCAATTTCTGCAGTAACTTTATTTATAGAAAATATGGGGAGGTCATGTAGTTTCTATTCCAGCATCCCTGGATTCAAGCTAGTTTATGGAGGTTCTGCAACTAATTCTTTTACTACATACGAAGTTGGTATTGGCCAATCAAAAAATAATCCCAGGACATTTCTAAATTTGGAATTAGCAGGTCCAATTGACCCTGATAACAATATTGATGACAGAAGAAAGCACTTTGGAAGAATAATATTTCATACGGAGGATGTGGATAAATTATATTTCTATCTGAAGGATAATCAAGACTTATCAACTGCAATATTGATTGAAGATGAGCCAAAAGATGCTCCATGGGGCGAGAGATATTTTCATATACGCGAACCTGATGGATATCAGCTATCATTTGCAGAGCCATCAAAGAAACGGAAAACAAGGGCTTAAGAAAACAGCAAATCACCTAAGAGAATACCAAGTTATTAACCGACAACGACCTTTCCCGTCATGAAAGGACGGATTGTACAGAAATAATCAAATGTTCCTGTGGAAACAAAGGTATGCTGGAATGTCTTACCTGCGGCAAGAAAACCTGAATCGAAACCTATCCCAATATTTCCACTTTCAAGACTTCCAGAAGTCACAGTGTGCAGTTGTTCCACTTCAAACTATTTGTACGATGTTAAATCTCCGTTAGTCCAAGTAACCGTTGTTCCGGCGGAAATATTGAGAATGCTCGGAACAAAGAACTTGCCATTACTCGAAGATGAAGAACCCGGTACAATGGAAACAGAAGCACTGATTGACACCGATGTTGAGTCATTCCCCGGCATAAGTAATTTCTCATTATCACTAATTGCCCTACTGCCAAAATCAGTCTTTAAGGAATAAGCAGAAAAATTCAAGCAAATGGCACGAGAACACTAACTAGAGAAAAAGCTATAACTTGCTTCCATAAATCAAATCGCTGAAAGATGCTATTTCGCCCACACTTCTTGATACATTCTATATGGTGACCACTCACTCCACTTAAAAACATGAATATGATGGTTTTATGGATTATAATTATTAATGACCTCGATTCATCCCTTGTTTTAACTCGAAGTGTAGAACACTATCTGCTACTAAGAACCGGACTTGAACACACTAATATTACATTCTTTTCTATTATCCATTCAGTCTTTTGTTTGGAAGAAAGAGCAGAACCTCACAATGGAAGATAGACTTCTATGATTCAGTATACAAAATTTATGACAAGGATGGCAATTTAGCAGGATACCTTTTTCCGAACTATCCGAATATCCGTGAAGAAATTGAAGATAGTGTAACGTTGGAATTGGCCAATTCTCATAGCGCTGTCCCCGGAGGGAGGTTAATGCTGCCCATGTTGAGACTAAACCTCTTCGATATTGAGGAAGGTCAGAGTCTAGACGAGGTAATAGACAAACTTGCTTATAATATAAAAAAAGCAAAAGAATGGCAAGACTGGTGTGTTTCTAATAAAGATAAGTATGATATACTAGAGTATCAGGTACACACAGCAAGAGAGGATAAACAGATGCTTAGCATTCTCCTCGACTTAGGTTCCCAATTTACCTTGGGTACAAAAGAGGTTGCAAGCTTTCTTACGCCAATTTTAAGTGATTTGTCAGCAGAGGGCATGATGTGATTTGATGTGAAGATATTTTTGTGAATATACTAACATTGGGTAGCTACTTGATAATCTACTTTCAATTGCCATCATGGGGTCTGCTGCTAACATGGTTCATATTGCTAACACTCGCATCAACTAACGATAGAAGATGGGAAATGGGGATTTAGAAGAAAAGAAATTGTTGGGCTCAGGTGGCTACGCAATTGCAAAACTGACAGAACAAGAGCAGAGTAGAGCAAATGTTGGAGTTCCTCAAATATTCCTGGCGAATGTAGGAAGATTAACTGAAGACAGTTTTTCAAAATATTATTGCAATAAATGCGCAACTGAATATGCTGGTCCGCCACTAATTAGCTACGAAAATCCAAACGAAGTATTGGGGGAGGGTGTTATTCTTATTGAAAAAGGAGAATACAAATGTAAGGTGTGCAATAACGTAATAGCACTATACCGTAAATTCAACAAATAGCAAATGCTATTATCTAGTAGTAGCGCGGTAGTGACTGACCGTAAAGTGATACAATACCACTGCGTATTTTATCAAATAATTTCTTGCATCAACAGATGTGATTCACCAATACCATCACAGATTATGTAGCCATTTTCTTCATAACATCTCCAATATGCATTTCGTTGTTACTACGTTGCTATTTCGAATGACTCAATCATTTTCTGGAGAACTGGCACAGTTACGTCATTTACCTGCTCATAGGCTACCTAATCTATGATGTATACTTGTATTGTCTTTAAAAGTCCAGATTTCTATTGCCTTTTTATTATTATCCAAATAAGAATAATCAAAATTTTATCTCACATGCTGGGCAGTAGGCAGGGTCGCATTACGCGTCTAACTTTTTAAATCAAAATCTGGGCAAGAAATTACTATTACTCCTAGTAAAGCAAATTTGCAACTTAGTACGTTTTTTAAATAATACTAGATAAATGTCAAACTAGGCTGCTCTGCTAGTAAAAACACTGTAGCAGGTATCTTCATTATTGTTGTAAAAGTTATATTTGTTGGAGGTATCACGGTAATTTGAATAATGATTCAGAACATTCCAGTTCTGGAGACGAAACTAGTAGGGTAATAAAATGGGATGGTGCTTTAAATGCGGTGAAAAGATATTCTTTGATGACAATATTCGAAATGGATACGGTATGGTCATTCCTCTGGATGATAATGGTGAACCTCACAGTTGCAGACACAAGAATCCAAAAACAGGTTTTGGTGAAAATCAAAAATGTTTTAGATGCGGAAAAAATATCTTCTTTGATGAAAACTATATGTCAATTTCAGGGAAACATGTTCCCCTAGATTGGGCAACTGGTAAACCACATGATTGTCCTGAATGGACATGACTACGACTCTTAAAACATGTCGAAATTGACAGTTTTGACCGTAAAATCTTTAATTTGGTTTCATTGAAAATTGTGTCGGGATTATTTGGCAAATAACCGATTGTTCATTAGCTTTTTAGTTGCTACTAGAGAAGATATGATTGGCTTAAAAAATGCCAATTCTATCAGGTGTACTTATTGCGATACTATGAAATTAGATTATTTTTTTTGTGTTCCCTATAACGCCTAGAAATTTCTCTATCAATTTCTTCATTCTTAATTATTTCACCTCTACGACCAGGCGTCTTCATTGCCTGTTGATTAACTTGCTTCCTTTCTTCCTCCAATTCATTATGCCCAAGATTACTGTCATATACTCTTTGCTTTTTACCCCGTAACTCTCGTGAATACCTTTCTCTGAACTCAGCTTCTTCTGTACCCAAAGATACATTACTAATTGATTCCACTTTTACAGACACAACTTCATATAGTTGTCACGTCTATAAGAACGCATTGTAAATATGTTAGTATGCAGAGAAGCAATCGATCTCGGATTTTCCATTTAATTCAGGTAATGAGTATATAAGTCTGACAGAATATTCCTTCACAACATTCGTGCGCAGCAATTGTATGGGTTCGGAATTGCCAATAATGGGCTTGACAGTTGGTTAATCATAAGTTGTTTCAAGATGATATTAGTGTCGACTTATAGATGGCATGCGTAAAATTTACAGATGGCACCAGGATATTCTTCGATTTCAAGTTAATACACCTGTTTGCCAAATGTATGTAGAAGAAAGTGATAATTCGCGACTTTAGTTCCGTTACTGGATGGTAGGTCCCAAACGTAATAGTATTTACTATGAATCAATTGAAGACTTTTGTTGATTCATTGTCCATGTTATTCGTAAGCGACTAACAAAATAGAATAGCCAACAACAACGTCACACTGAAGCATTTTAGGAAGGACTGTGAAATTGCATTATGTGTTCCCCTATGGTGGAAATAAAAGTAACACAGGAGCCCAATCACGATGGCAGATTAGTATGACGCTCGTAATCATTCTACTGGGTAAATCCCGAGTCAAAGATGGGGATGAAAGTTACTAGTTTGCAGGAAGTAGAATTCTAAGATTATGGATTAAACAGAAATAGACCATTGACTCAATTTCCGTATGATATTTACCGGAGTTAGCCTACTGAATTCTTAAGACTATTATTTTTTGCTTGATCTGTAGTATTTTTTGTCAGGTTTAAATGTCTTGCAAGTACAATTACCAATAAGGCATTTCATCTTATCTCTTGTAGCTGCTCTATCGTGATCAACTTTCTGGTGTTTGCATCTCACACACTTATCCAACAAGTCTGATTCATTATCCAATTGGCCATACCACGATATGTTGGGGATTAATTAACCAATATAATACTATCCCTCATCCATGATATCCATCAAGTCTATGATTCAGAATTTCTTGACCTTATGCATTGTGTCAATAGATAATTATGAAACAACCTGATTTAGTTCTTTTCTTGGGGATTTTTGCGTAATTCATTTTTGTGTGAATTGTTGGTTCCAATTTTCTTAACTCATCATTATTCAACTTCACTACTCATCCAATGAAATATCGTTTTGACATCCTCAAGTACATCGGAAGCAGCTAAAGTGACTTTAATTCCAAAAGAATGATAAATTAGTCTAGGCAAGTACCCGTTGGTGCCTGCCTAGACTATTGTTCCCCATCGGTTTGGTCGATGTAGCATATCCTTTGCACAGTGAATAATTTAAATGTCACGTTCGGAGAAACTTTATAATATCAATATTCCCGTCAAATCTTGATTCTTTCGTATCGACATGCAGGTTTACAGAAAACTACCATAGCGTGGTAAGATGGATTAGTCAAGAAGGGATTGACCAAACCGTCAATATCCAGGATTGCTGAAATCGCTTCTCAGAAGAATTCTCATAATCATATGATGTAGATGATCTGATAGATTTTGGATTCAGAACCAGACAAATGCCAACTGACTACGCTAGATTATTTTACCTGTGAATTTCAACTTATTCTTATGTTTACTAAGAAAGGGTTATTCACCGACTAGTTAATCTGATTACCTGCCGCTTATTATCCGCCGTATTTTACATTCCAATACCGTTCATAACTTAGTGCCCGAATTTAGTATCCTTTGCCAAGGATAAAGGAACTGTGAACTAACCATAATTTTGATACAACCAATTTGATATTATTTATCAAGATACTCGGTGTATCTGGGTGGCAAAAAGAATACCTTTTCTGCCTTTATCTTGAATATTATTCTCTTTCGTAAAGGAGAATGAGATGGATATTTCTGTATGTTAAGATATTTTTTGGCAAGCTTATCTATATGAACGTCCGCTCCTTCATTAGTCAATTCAACGACCGTTCCTTGAATCGTTACCATGCTGTACGGATTATTCCTGTCAACCATGGAAATAGATACTCGTGGATCACTTAAGACATTCTTATGTTTTATACGCCCTTCGGCTGTATTTATCAGGATAAGATCATTTTCAAGATCAATCCATGTTGGGGCAACATGAGGTGCACCATCCTTCATCCTTGTTGCTAAAAAAGCAAAATTTTTGTCCTTGATAAGCTTGACAATGTGCTCATCCAACAATTCTACGCCGCTTCCTTTGTCCAAATCGGTTTGATACTCATATTAGAAGCCTTCCTGTATACGCTATTATGAACTTTTGGCATGTTATTTACAACTGAATCTATACAAACGTCCTCGGTTGTCAAATAAGTACTGTTAGTTTTGTAAAACTAAAAACACTCTGACTAGGGATAGGAGTCCGATGCTAAGTTACCTAGAATCTAGAGAATTTTCCGACTAACCAGAAAACATCAATGGATTTAAGTGTTGTACCATTCTTGGGAACGTTGAATATAGTCATGAGAAACTTTTATTGACGTTCTGGGAATCAAATGAAGACAAGAATACTTATTATTCGAATACGTTCTGCCAGTCCTCTGGAAAATTTCTATTCGGATTCCCGTGACATCGAGTCTGTGGTGACATAGGCCAAAGGAGCCTCTCTAAAGCCCATAGCGAATCAAATCCCGCATTATCATGAAGTACAACTTATTTTGGCTCAAAGTCACTTCATTAAGACCGTGGAAGACGTTTCAGAATGCTTAGTCAACTGCGTCCCTGGGATCAAGTTTGGATGTGGCTTTTGTGAGGCGAGTGGACCGTGTTTGGTTAGACATGCTGGTAATGACGATGTTTTGGAGAAGATGGCAACTGAATATGCGTACAACATTTCAGCGGGTCACAGTTTGGTAATATTGTTAAAGAATGCATCCAATAAACATATTACCTAGATTAAAGCAAGTTCCTGAAATAGTAACTATCTATTGTGCAACTGCCAATCCCATAGAAGTAATTTTTGTTGAGACACCACAAGGCAGGGCAATAATTGGAGTTATTGATTTAAACCAAGGGGCATAGAAACTGACGAAGATGTGGAAGAAAGAAAAACTTTTCTCAGAAGGATTGGATACAAGTTTTGATGATTCACAAAGTATAATTTTCATTCTCTACTTGATTGGTTTGAATTTTCTGGAAGTAAAAAGGAGTACGGCAAATAGGAAGACAAAGATACCTTGCTTACTAAATATGAAACCTATAAACAATAACTATTCGTGATAATATTTCTAAGCAGTTATAGCCAAAATATGCATATGAATTATGAAAATTAGTAGGATGATGGGTAATCGGAGACGTGAAGTAGCAGTATCTTCAATTTTGTACTTTTCTCCATTACTAATTATCTTGTTATTCACATCTCATCCAACCTTCGTACTGGCATCCGACATAACAGGAACAAATATTCCAAATACAATTTACGGTACAATGGGCGATGATAAGATACTAGGAAAGGACGGAAAAGACAACTTGTACGGTAGCGGTGGTAATGACGTCGTTCACGGAGATGAAGGTGATGATTTCGTAGGAGGAGATATTGGGAAAGATACTCTTGAAGGTAATGATGGGGTTGACGTCGTACAGGGAGGTTCTGGAGCAGATAAGATCGACGGTGGAAAAGGCAATGATACGCTATTAGCATCTTTTGCTCTTGGTTCCGTATCGTTCAGGGATTATTCTGCTGATACGATAACATGTGGACCTGGATTTGATACTCTATATATTAATCCAGTAGATGGAGATACCGCTTCATCAGACTGTGAGACGCTCATAACTTCTCCATAATTTTGAAGTTTTAAAGAATATTCCATTTCATACTGCAAGGTACAAAGTATACGTTTACGTCTGTCTAAACTTCGCTCAATTGTTTTTCTTTATAACAATCTTCTCTGGTTTGTAAGACACTCTACAATAGTTATGAGAATGAGTAACGTCATCCATCTTGTAACATTTACCACATATCCATGATACGTATTCCTTGCATATATTGCAAATAGCGGAAGGGGTCAAATGAGTCCCGCATGCCTTGCAAGATCCTCTATTGTACATCCTTCTGAGAATATGATATCCATCTATTAGGGTTGTGCTTACGAAAATTGTGGTTGTATGTAGATCCTTATAGATGACTTTCATGAATAGCGATGATAATATGCGATACTAAGTGATATTGTTATAACGGGATAGACATTAATTCCAAGTTTTTGAGAAGTTCATGTTTAGATATTATCAGTGTCAACCGACAGCCGATGCCGCAGTCGTGCACTTCGGAAAAAGCAAAAGTATAAACATGACGCATTTTGGGCAAATGAATTTCTTGATGACTCAACGTAGAACAAGAACGGGCTAATTCCTCGCGCACCTTAGATACTACCCAGGATTGAAATAGACATCATGATTACGAGTAATTAGGAAGCATTGCTGGATTGAACATGAGCAAAAACAAATAATTGCAGTTAAAACAATACCAGATAATCAGAGAGTTGGTTAATTGGTAACAGACAAAAAAAGGCGATTCAGAAGCATACTCCTATAAGTTTAAAAAAATTGCAATATGTAGATTCCTCTATTTTCCTATCAAAAATAGTTTCCCATACGAATACGAACCAGTTCGTACCAGTCTAATTTCTCTTTATCATATTGATTCTGTTACTAATGCAATATATCTAGCGCTAACCTTAATTCTGCTATCTCATTTTCAACAGTAATCGTGTCATTTTCATCTCTTGGATACTTTAACAATTTTTCACAGGCTTGCATTTCTGACAATATTATGTCCTTTTTATCCCTACAAAAACTGTGATACGAATCCACAAACGAATATGTTACTTTTCTCTTACTGTCCTTACATCCACAAGTTTTGGCCACTATGTCATAATCTTCTTCCGTCTGAGCGATTACTATCACCACCTTATTTAGTCCACAATTCTGAAGCCATTTTATTGATGTACTCATGATCTAACTTATAAGACCCGTAGTCTGAAATAGGCATCAACTGCATTTGATTATTACCACACGAAGGACAAAGTACGATAGTTCCAATTCCTGGCAAACATGAGACACACCAAAAACATGATCTGCACATCAAGAAATTTTTCTTATCGATAAACGTATTTTCATTCTCATGGATCAGTGTTTCTATTTTAGAGATGCTTACAATGGCAGACCACCTTCTTCGCGGTTTTCCCTACGGAGGCATTTAATTAACATTGATCCTGTTGAAAGTAATGGGATTGAAGTCTGTCTAATATTCAAAACAGACATAATACACCTTATTATGTTATGTGACAATACGCTGCACCTCTCGACATAAAATCTGTTATAAATCTTCTAACATTTGAAGGTTCAAATAGCCATATATTAGTCGTTTAATGGCTGAATCGCTTTAATCCATAAGTGGATGGTAAGGTATGGACATAGATCCCAAAAACAGTCACATACTCCGAAATAAGGCTTCTGCTTTCGAACAATTGGGCGATTTTAAGGCGGCAGAAGATTGTTACAAGCAGGTTCATATCTCAGGCGGACAGTAAACTCCGTGAAGGTTTTAATAATTTAGAGCGTCTTGTAGTTTCAATTAGTATAACGTCATGGACTTGTCTGAAAGTTTTCTACGGTGTATTAACTCCCTTATTTCTGTACCATATACGTGGAACAAGGGTATAAGAGTGGCACGGGAGGAGTGTAAATCAAACATGACAAAACGGAAAGCAACCATTCGACCTATCGGGACATTAACATCGGCAACCGGAAAAAAGAAAATTTGTCATAATTGTGGGTCAGAGGCTACACAGATCGCATCTTTTGATATTGATCAAGCAACCTTGGTCGAATATTATTGTGAAGAGCACATCAAATCAGTCGAAGGTGGATAGTCTAATTTCATCTTCCAACTGGACTGGAACACCAGAATAATATGAAAAATGTATGGCAGACATTAATCAGGTCTTAAAGTTATCCTGGGAGATTGCTACTAAAGGTCTAGGCAACGATTCTTCAGATAGTAATTCTAGTACAGATTCTGACAGAACTTTATCTTCAACAGTAAACGATAGAACTATGCTCTAAGATTTGGCACTTGCAAATGTTTGTTACAAGTATAAGATGTACTTGTTACCAACGGAGTTGTCATTATGGATGCAATCAAGTTTGTCCAACAGAAGAAGGAAGAATTATCAAAAGTCAATAAGGACAAGGACAATGAGGGATCAGATCTGTCGATTCAACGCGCTGCCCGAAACCATTTAACGAAATCGAATCCGAATTCAAATGAGACAATCAAGTATTCTAACCTGTTATCAATAGTAAATTTGAATTTTGATTCTATCTGGGTCGTATATAAAAATTGAATGTTTGTTAATTTTATCACCCTCATTTTGTATCGCTGTAATATTCATGCTTTTGAGTTGTTCGAGTAATCGTTCGTAGTTTTCTTTAGATTCTACTCTCAACGCAAAATGGTCAAGACCTGGCCCCCGTGGATCGGCCTTTTGGATATTGGTACCCAGCCACGTATTGGTCGCTACGTGATGATGATAAGAATTCGCTGCAAAGAAATTTGCTCCTGGGTAAACGCAAGTATGATGAAGACCAAGAATTTCTGATTAGAATCTTTTAGATGCTTGTAGATTTGAAACATGCAAATGGACATGGCCTATTACCGTTTTGTCAGGCATACTCCATTGTCTTATACTATCGGCTTTGCTGTATAGTTGATCAAGGTCAAGATGCTCGGTACTCATCTTTACTTGAAACGGACCTGTTCTTACCCACTCTGAGTGGTCCCTATCTCTGTATATTTCAACTCCATTGGAATCAGGATCCCTAAGGTAAAGAGATTCTGAAACTAAATGATCTGCCGCTCCTTCAAAACAGAGTTGATTAGAATTTTCTGTTAAATGTTTGAACACATTTGCAAGATATTTCCTCGATGGTAATAAGATAGCAAAGTGAAACAGTCCTGCTCTTCG
>JBBRRH010000070.1:0-20161 GCA_038201105.1 Nitrososphaera sp.
CATGAGCTTTTGAGCAAGGGGTCCTTGAACAGCAAGAAGAACGGTTTTGTCACTATTATCTTCAACTTTTGTCTCTGATGATAACGAACTGGAATGATTGACAATCCATTGTAGATCCTTTTCTCTGTTCGATGAATTTACAACAACAAGAAACTCCTCTTTTTTAATTCTGTATATGATTAAATCATCTACGATACCTCCATTTTCATAACACATAGGCGAGTATATGGCCTGGTGATCTTTTAATTTAGAAACATCATTAGTTACCAATAATTGGAGACAATCGAAGGCATTAGAACCTCTTACTTTGAATCGACCCATGTGGGATACATCAAACAAACCTACATTTGTTCTAGTATTGATGTGCTCGTCAATTATTCCCGTGTATTGTAGGGGCATTTCCCATCCATGAAAGTCGACCATTTTTGCCCCAAGTGATTTGTGAATATCATAAAATGGCGTCCTCATCTGAATCTGGACCTTATGAAGGTTAACAATCAACACGTATTAAATTAATCCTTATTATTATCGTCGATATTATTGATTATTGATTACGACGTGCAAGCAGAACTCACAAAAAAACCAGTTTGGCTAAGAGTTTCTCCGCCAGGTGGGGAAATTTATACAAAAATTAAATCATCCCTGAGGTCGAGTGAGCTCAATACTGTTTGTGAAGAAGCTAGGTGTCCCAATCTATCTGAATGTTGGGGGTTAGGAACAGCAACAATTATGATCATGGGAGATATTTGCACTAGAGGATGTAGATTCTGTGCCGTAAACGGTGGCAAACCTGTTTCACTTGATGGGAATGAACCGGTTAAAGTTGCAGAGGCAATAAGAGAATGGGGATTGAAATATGTCGTAATTACTTCTGTTTGTAGAGACGATCTCAAAGATGGCGGTGCCAGTCACATTGCTAGCACAATAAGGGCCATAAAAAGCAGATGTCCTATGACAATAGTAGAGTCTCTGATACCTGATTTCAAAGGAGATATAGACTCGTTAAGAATGATTATTGAATCTGGGCCTAAGGTTGTGAGTCATAATATCGAGACTGTAAGAAGATTTACAGACAGAGTCAGGGACACTAGAGCTTCGTATGAACAATCACTGTCGCTTCTGAAAAAATGTAAGCAGTTTAACTGCAAAATATATACAAAATCTTCTATAATGCTTGGGCTCGGGGAGAGTGAAGATGAAACAATTGAATCAATGAGAGATCTTAGAGCAGTTGGAGTGGATATCTTGACCATGGGACAGTACCTTCAACCAACTGCTAAGCATTTTCCAGTTTGCGAATATATTCAGCCAGAACAATTTGAAAAGCTGAGGGAAGTTGCAAAAACAATTGGATTCATTTACGTTGCTTCTGGTCCGCTTGTTCGGAGTTCATATAGGGCGGGAGATTTTTTTGCTCAAACAATTATACCGAAACCATCTTTGCTCTAAATTTCATTTAAACTATTTAAAATCCAATTCAATTTTCGCGTACTATCCTTCTCATTCCAAAAAGAAGCTCCGTCTCTGTCACGAAGGAGTTGCGGGCCTCAAGCGATATTCACAAATCGTCATCAATTTCATCTACGACGCCAAATTCAGTATCGTCATCTATTCTATCACTTTCATCGCCAGGTCCGGGTTCTTCAGGATTTTCTGGTTCTGGACGAACCTCGCCTGGATCAGGTTCTACTTGTCCTAATTGTTTGACCAAACTTCAAATATTTCATCGATATCATCTTGACAATATCGGATATTACGATTATAATCGAATGAATTGGCCAACTTAGCGGTGCCATAAAAGAGGTAGATTTTCAATTTCTAAATAATTCATTTATCCTAAATTCTTACAAACGAGATATTAGTTGAATTCGCATCTACAACAGATACTAATCCTATGTTCAAGATCCACTCTTTACGAACCCAAAGTTCTTAACTGCTTTGTAACTATCACAAACTGAGGTTGAACTACAATAAGCTCTCCTGTGATCTTGCTGAATTAGAGAAATTTGTAGAATTTTTAAATTATGAGTCAAAACTAGGTTCGATAGTCGTTGTAGAAGGTAAAAGAGATCTGGAGGCTTTGCGTTCAATCGGATTTAATGGAGAGGTTGTTGTATTTCATAACTTTAGGGGAATAAGTGAGTTCGTGTATCACCTGTCTATCCGAAACAGGAAAATAATATTGCTTTTAGATATGGATAGAAAAGGCAAGGTTCTTACGGCGAAAATATTAAAACATCTAAATTCGAGCTATCAACACGACTACCTACAAACTAAACGTAGGCTAGCTCAAATAACCAGGGGTCGCATAAACCATATAGAAGATTTGAAAGCATTTTCCAAGGATTCGTCTTTTAACTGGTACTGATGCTAACCAAGATATCAAGTGATTATAGCAGGCATCAGGCTTTCATTAGTGGTCTCTCGTGTAGAGGGAATATCATTGCAAACACGGCGAAGAAGTATTCAAGCATGTAAGAGAAATCTGCCACCAATAGTAAATTCGAGTATTAGAATTATTCATAAACAAGTTCAGCATTACGAACTGTAGGAAACAAGAATATCAATATAGTTACGGTTTCTTTATAGCGTCTCTTAAAGTCTATACTTATTACAAAATTCAGTTAGCAAGTGGCTCATACCCTATATATAATTTACAATTAACTTGTTCTTGAAAACATATGAAATCCCTACGTTTGAGATCAGCAATAATTGCAAGCATAGCTTCGATGCTAATATGTACCATGTTATTGGGGTCTGTCCTGATATCTAATGTATATGCGGGTAGCAATGAGAAGTCAAAATATAATTTACAAGAGGACTGTACGGGTAGTCACAAGGGAAAGTTAAACACAATAACGGGAAATAGGAACGTGGAGACAACGACAACAACTAATGATGCAGAGGCAACCAAAGACAAGAATGTTGATCAGAGCAAGAAATTTTTGAGTGATTTCCAAGGTGGACCACCAGGATCTAGTAATGGGTCATTAAACCTCGATGTTTTCAGTTTCAATCAAGAAAACCACAATAATCACTTTGAGGTTCCTCCCGCTCCTTTTGTAAAACTGAAAGATGGGACCATCACTCAAGTTCCAATAAATCCAATTGATAAGCAGACAATTAAAGACAAGATAGAATACAAGAAAACTTTTCCGTTGACTGAAAGAAGAGACTTCAATGTCTGTAATCTGCCAATTGGTAACATAAAGGATGGATTCGTGTTTAACAAGATTGATGGAACAAAAAAGAATGATATTCTTTTAGGAACTGCATCTGCTGACGATATCTCTGGTAAGGATGGCGGAGATGTAATTCAAGCGAGAGACGATGACGACATAGTTCATGGCGGAAAAGGAGACGACTCCATTCAGGCTGGCTTTGGCAATGACAACGTCCATGGCGATGATGGAGACGACGCAATATTCGCAGGACCAAATGATGATTATGTAAATGGAGGTAAAGGGAACGATGAACTATATGGCGGCGATGGAGATGATGTATTACAAGGTGGTCCTGGAGCAGACTTCTTCGATTGTGGCCCGGGATTTGACACAGTAGTGGACTTTAATCCCAATGAAGGTGACATCACAAACGACAACTGCGAGGATGTAAGGACCAATCTGTAACCTCCTTTTACTTTTTCTAATTTTTAGAACTCACTTTAATACCTATTTTTTTGTCAAGAGTAGTATCCTAGTATGGCGAATGTCCTGAATAATCCAAAAATTAAATTGGAAAATAAATAACCCTAAATTACTGCAATAAATAGTAATATTAAAATATCAAGTATCCGAAGACAAATGACTAAACTTATGTGAGATCTGCTATGGCGGCGATCGGCGAGGTTAACCGAGTAGTAACCATAGCAGCTTGCCGTGTATAGCATTATATTATTCATCTCATCTTGGTAGGCGAATAAAGTGCAAGTAAGATTAACCGGCGTCATTATCTGTTCCCTCAAATTCTAATAGTGCAACGTATCATTATACTCCGAGAGTTCTCTTGACAGAATCGACTAACGTGGATTATTATTATTATTTACTCTGAGTGTTCAACAGGTATGTACTGTTCGTGACCCCAGGGCCTATCTTCAGTAATTCCGAGTCTAAAGTCCCCCATAGCTGACATATACCGGTCACCATGTTTTGCCTAGCCAGATCCAAATGCTTTTGTGCACCTTCTATATCTCCTTTCTTTAGTGCTGCTCTGGCCTGGTCAATATGATGAAGTGTATTCGTGATATTGGCATTGATAATAGATGTATTCATTTTCATTTTCTTATTCATAGTTGCATTCAGAGTGCTAGCATTAGTATATGACACTGATATCGCAGATGAAATCATTATTGAAATGAATAAGGATACCAATACTGATGAAAAAATGGAATTGACATTATTTCTGTAAAACAGCCTATTCTTCACATTTTTCACATAGCTTTATTTAGGCCAATCGGAAAAATGATTCATATCTTTATCTTGATTTTGTTTAATATAATGTATAGATTTTATACAATAAAGAGCCGACTGGAATTTACCCGAATTATTAGACAGTGGGCAACTAAAGCAAAGAAGGTCGAGATAGTGGACTGGTTGAAATATTCATTTACTTTAAAAGTATGCGCATACTACATGAGATTTGATGTCACAAACAGATTTTGAGAGGATTATTGATGCACTGAACTCAAACAGTAATCATATTAGAAGCGACGTAGACATCTAATTTGACCTTACTTCGTGGATTTTACCTATCTGCGTTTCAACTGAATCAATCAAGTCAGATATGCCAATAGGTTTTTGGAGGAACTTATCAACACAATCACATTTCTCAAATAATTCATCTTTTGCCTCAAACGCACTGATAAGCATTGTCTTAACTGATGGTTTCATGGCTCTAACCGTCTTCAGTAGTTCCAGTCCATTCATTATCGGTATTCGGAAGTCACTTAAAATCAAGTTGTAATCCGACTTATTCAATTTGAAATGTTCCAATGCCAAAATAGAGTCTGTGAACCCAAATACTTGAATTCCTGTGACTTGATATCTAATTCATCGTCTACAACACTTATAAACTGGGTTTTATTGGTCATTTTTCTCCCATTTATTTATAATTATTGTGCACTTTTAATACTGGAATGTTACTATCTGGGTAAATATTAAGACTAGAGTAACAAAGTTAAGGCAATTACCAACCCTTTATAGGACAGAAGAACTGAGAGGAAATCTATGACAAAACAATTAGTTTTAATCATTCCAATTCTTGCAGCAATGATCGGCATGTTTGCAATAATAGGCCTGAATTCCGTAAACGCACAAAACATGAGTACAGCTGAGACTAACATGACTAGTGGAACAAATGCCACCATGGGAGGAAATATGACCAGTGGAAACGCAACTAGTGGAAATATGACTGGTCCAACTAATATGACGTCTCCTTAACCTCTTTTTTGTTATCAGTTACAGCAGATTCAATTATAATTATAAATATTTTTAACGAGATTAACAATGTTAAGTAATCATTAAATCTTCAATTCTAGTTCGTTAGTTTACCTATTGTCCATAGGCATAACGGCGGACTGGAGAGTTGTCAATTTCTCTCCGCTCCGTTGTCTTACAGAAACTAATTTTTTCTTCGAGTACTTGGCCACAATGTTTAAAGTCTGATAGATTTATTTATGATTTCAATTGCTAACCGCATACTGGATTACTGGCTAAATAAATCAAAAGTATGCCCGATTTCAAATGAATTATTTAAGAAAATACAAACTCAATTTTAACATGCAGTATTATAATCCTGTTAGATTCGTCTGCTAAAAGAGCCCTCAAGAATGGTTGGGAGAAATCATTAATTCCTCATTTATCTCATTGCACATCTGAAGCATCCTCAATCCCTTCTCCGTTGTCCTATATTTCGCTATTCCTTCTTCATATTCTATTAATCCCTTCTCAACTAGCATGGACAAATATTTTCTCAATTGAGCGAAGGACAGAAATGCCTTGTACATGATCTTTGTTTTTGTTGCTCCACCATTTGCCGCTTCGAGAATCAATCCTGTTATATCGGTTCTACTACGATACTTCATTCGATCGTTAGTTGCAAAAATAGTATTTAATCCTGACCATCATTTCTTCTAAAATCTTTCGCTATTATTATCAAATAAAGTTATAGTAAATCATTAAATTTCCCGTTGAAAAATGTTGTTATTCTTCAAAAGGTAACGCCTGCCATCTTTAAAATAAAAAAATATTACTATTGTTTTTGTAATTCTGGCAATACCCTTACAAGCAATCTCATTCACTGGAGGAGCAGCGGGTTTCAAACCTGGCTGCTTGCCTCCAGTGTCTACATGGAGTTAAGATTTAACTGGAAATATTAAATTAAGAACCCCTTTTCAGAGCGAGATAAATTACAATAAATCAGGTGACAGATCTCAATGCCTCACAAGATCACAACAGAAAGTTAATACTATGGGTGCTGATAAGAATCAGCAATTATGCTACTATATAGTCAATCGATCATGCAGTTCATAATTAACAACAAATTGTCGTTTCTTTTAGCCTTATTGTTAACCGTTACAATCATCGGCAATGCACCAATGGTTGTTTACGGTTTAGAGCAATACAAGTTTGTTCTGAAGTGGGGATCGTTTGGTGATGGAAATGGTCAATTCAAGCGCCCACACGATATTGCCTTTGATTCCAAGGGCAATGTGTATGTCTCAGGACGTGATAATAACAATATCCAAAAGTTTACGCATAATGGTACTTTCATCTTAAAGTGGGGTTCTAAAGGAAGTGGTGATGGTCAATTCAGTATCCCATACAGTATCGGGATTGACCCTTCAGACCATGTATTTGTCGTCGACAGAGAAAATTCTCGAATTCAAGAGTTTGACGATAATGGTACATTTATCAACAAATGGTATGGAGTAAGTGCGACTGATACATTCAAAAGGC
Organism: Nitrososphaera sp.; assembly: GCA_038201105.1. GTDB lineage: Archaea > Thermoproteota > Nitrososphaeria > Nitrososphaerales > Nitrososphaeraceae > TA-21. The sequence continues at coordinate 6,957 of JBBRRH010000070.1, forward strand.
CAGAAGATATTGTGTTCTCGCCTTATGGCATTTTCATAACAGATACCGGAAATGATAGGGTATTAAAAGTTGACAATAAATTTAATCTCATCAAGGAGTGGGGCACAACAGGTACTGGTAACGGTCAGTTTAAACATCCACATGCTATAGATGTCGATTCTAAAGGTAATGTTTATGTGGGCGTATTAAACCAACCAGGTGTCCAAGTTTTTGATTCTAATGGAACTTTCTTAACCAGATGGGGATCAAGTGGAACAGGCCCAGGACAGTTCTCAATCCCTCAAGAACATATAGCTATAGATAAAAATGATTTCATTTACATTGTAGATGGGGCAAGCAATCCCCGAGTTCAGAAGTTTTTCACGAATGGAACATTGGTCGCCATAATTGGAACTAAAGGAAGTGGCGACGGTCAGCTCTCAAAGCCCGAACACCCATCAATTGACAGCCAAGGCAATCTGTATATAGTAGATAGAGGAAATGCCCGAATTCAAGTATTCAAACCTGTAAACTAGGAAACTATGGTGGCCCTGTTAACAATCATTAATTTCTTTATGGCTTCAGGCTGACTATTTTATTTAGTATTATTTGCAGAAGAAATTCTAAAAATTGTGGGAGTGTCGAGATATTTAGAGAGGACGTATAAATTACCATCTGGACCGACATCCATGTCTGTAATTTGGCCTAAGCCCTGAGCAAACATTACATTCTTGACGTCAAGTTTATCCATTATAGTACTGTTGCTTTTATTTGATGGCTCCAGCTTGGTTCTATTCGCATTCAGATCAAAGTCGTAGATTTCACCCAAATTGAAAGATGCTACAAATAAGTCATTTTCGTATTTGTCCCCCAATTGCCGTGAATTCAGGAACTTTAGCCCAGTAGGTGCTATCCTTTTATTCCACACAAACTCAGGAGCGCTATATTTGCCTTTTCCACCAAAATCCACCAGATCTAATGATTCATTTGTTGCATTTCTAGCTCGGCTAGCTAGTGGTTATCTAATACTCTGATTTGAGGTTTTTTCGATTTAAGGGTATATTGTTCGACTGCTTTCAAATCGAGATTGAATTTTTTTATATATGTATTTAGAGTTTCTTTATCGGGATCTTCAAGATCAATCCAAATCTTTTTCTTATCGAGTGTCGAGTCTTCAAGCAGTTTTTGCTCAACTATTTCATCTTCATTATAAGAAATTATTGTCTGCATAAATCAAATATTGTAGAACTATGACGACTTTTAACTTTTGTTGGCTACCTGGTTTTCAATTTCATAGTAGTCCAAAACAATTAGTACATGTTGTCAGCTCGGGAACCTAAACCCTGCCTGATCAATAATACAGTACTTCTCATGTGTCCTAAAGTTATCATTATATTATACTTCTAATCATTCCACCGATCTTGGAAATGATGTCCCCCATACAAGTGAGGTTGTGTCATATGCCTTCTCTCTTAGGATTTATATTCATCACGATGTTAGTATTTGCCATCACCATAGTTCTAAATCTTAATTTCTTACAAAATGCTGATGCAGCATACGTTAAGGCGAAACCCATTTCAAGTGGACCGTCTGTTAATGTCCCCAATCTGAAAGTTGAAGTTGTGTTCAAGAATAGCGGTAAATTGGATACTCCCACTACGAGTATGGCATTTCTCGGTGCAAATGATATACTGGTCTTGGAAAAAAATCAAGGCACAGTTCGGAGAATTATAGACGGACATCTCCAGGCAAATCCAGTTCTTCAGGTGAAAGTCGGAAATGAAATTGAGTGGGGGATGCTTGGAATTGCTGTTTCAAAAAGTGGCACAAAGACATACGTTTTTCTCTATTACACAGAGATAGATGGCGGACAAAAAATTCTTGGCAATCGCTTATATAGATACGAATGGCTAAACGAGAAACTAGTCAATCCTCAGCTGCTTTTGGATTTACCTGCAACCTCTCCACAGAAAGGGCAGGAGAACAATCATGATGGTGGCAAAGTCGTAGTTGGACCTGACCAGAACGTATATGTCACAATCGGTGACGTAGGGGGGAGGAATGGTCAAGCTCAGAACAATGAAGGTGGGGACCCTGTAGACGGCACAAGTGGCATACTCAGAGTAACGCCGGATGGCCTGCCCGTCGGAGAAGGGATACTTGGAGATACTATTCCCCTGAGGTTGTATTATGCTTACGGCATACGCAACAGTTTTGGCTTCGATTTTGACCCCGTAACTGGCAATATTTGGGATACAGAAAATGGCGCTGATGATAAAGATGAACTTAATCTTGTCAAACCAGGTTTCAACAGTGGATGGAGTCAAGTGATGGGACTTGCTCCCAAGAAATTTAGCCCCGAAAATGACCTAGTCAATTTCGGCGGAAAGGGAAAGTATAGCGACCCGCAATTTGTTTGGAAACAAACCATTGGTCCCACTGCTTTAGGATTCTTGAATTCAGCTAAACTTGGTAAAGAATATGAAAATACAATATTTACCGGAGACGTAAATAATGGAAATCTGTACAACTTTAAATTAACGCCAGATAGATCCGTATTAGCTCTAGATGGGCTATTGTCAGACCATGTAGCAAATACACCTGATGAGGAGCAGAGTATAATTTTTGGACAAGGTTTTGGCGTAATCACTGATATAAAAGCAGGACCAGATGGTTATCTTTACATTCTCGGATATGATGGAACAATTTACCGTATTACGTAGATTAGAAAAATAGGTGGCATCCAATTGCGAGTAAATCTTTCAAATTCAACTGACACGAATTCAGCTTTGGTTTTATTCGGGTGAATGAATTAGATAATAAGGCTATGTGCATATAGTGAACCTTGTGAAATTTGACATTATACTTGGATTTACAATTATTCTCCTTCTATCTTCTTCTTTCTTGCAGGTGTATAACATTGCTTATGCTGGCGATGATAAAATACTGTGTGTTGGAATCGCATTGTGCTCTGGAACAGATAAAGGTGATACCATGATCGGTGACAACAGCTCAAATACTATGAATGGTAATAATGGCGCTGATGTTCTTATCGGATCGAAAGGTGCTGACATCATAAAAGGAGGTAATCGTAGTGATCAAATAATCGGTGATGAAGGAGATGACACTATTTATGGTGGATATGGCAGTGATGAAATTATGGGTGGTACGGGAAACGACAGTATCTCCGGTGATAGTGGAGCAGATGAAATTATTGGAGGAGAGGGAAATGATACTATTTATGGAGATACTGGTCCTGACACTATTTTGGGTGGAGTTGGTGATGACGTGATTGTGGGTGGCATAGGGAGCGATACGATGAATGGACAGGAAGGAGATGACAAGATTTATCAAAGTTCTATAAATTCAACTGCCCCTGATGGAAGTCAAGATGTAATAATTTGTGGAGAAGGGAAGGATGAGGTTTGGATTAACGTTAGCGTTGATAGGGATCTTCAAGGTAATGATTGTGAAATCGTTCACAAAGGTTGAATGTTCGTGTAATTAAAATTTGCAAAATAGTTGATCATTGCATAAATTAATAGTATCAAATTGAAAATGAAGCATGAAAGACTCGACTAGAAGTAGAAAGTACATATTAAGCAATCCCCTCACTTTATTCTTTGAATTATTATGAAAGTACTGTTTCAATTAACCCATTTAATGTTACTTGACAGTCATCAGAATTGTTTATAGTTTATTTTTAATGAACCCATTGTGTCATTGAATAAAGTTAAAGAGAAGATGACTATCTTGCAGGTTATAGTAGTTCTTTTCTTAACGGCCACTATGCTATTTTCACCATTAATTGTAACATCTGCACTGGCAGCAGTCATAAATGGAAATGATTTCGATAATTCTTTGTATGGAACTATGGCTGACGATACAATTAGAGGAAAAGGTGGAAGTGACAATCTTTTTGGGATTGCAGGCAACGATGACATAAGTGGCGGATCTGAAAATGATTTCATACAGGGTGATTCAGGAAATGATAATCTGCAGGGAGATGAAGGAAACGATTATGTTCAAGGAGGTTCGGGACAAGATACTATAGATGGAGGAACAGGAAATGATACTCTCATCTCAAGTTTTATTATAGGTTCAACGACTGTAAGAGACTTTGAACCAGACAATATTACATGTAGTGGTGGATTTGACACAGCGTTCATAAATTTGGCCGATAATGACACGGCATCTTCCGACTGCGAGATAATTGTTTCTACCCCCGTCACACCAGACGCAAACCAAACCGTACAAACACAGAATTCAATTGAAGTCGCAAATCAGACACAGATATTTCCAGTCTCATAACTATCGAATTGATTGATGCATAAAACTAATGGGCCTATTCTTGGTTAATGTATAATATACCGTGAGAAGAACATCCTCACCAATGGACGTTGTAATAATTCCGGCCTAGATGTGGGTTACGATTTCGCAATTGATAAAGGAATCGCCTTCCGCTGGATTATAGTCTGTTACTTTGTCTAATCCCATACCACAGTTAAAATAATCTGCGCCAGTCCCTCCTGTAAGAGTGTCATTACCCGGTCCACCATAAAGTCGGTCATTACCCGCGTCACCGTTTACTATGTCGTTAGATAAACTTCCATATAATACATCGTCACCGGGACCTCCAAACAGTTGATCACGTCCCTCTGCACCGTTCAATTCATCGTTACCATCCTCCCCATAGAGCATATCACTACCCTGTCCGCCATTCAAGTAATCATTTCCTTCAGTCCCTTTGAGAATATCATTTCCCTGAGACCCCTCAATTACGTCATTTCCTCCCAGCCCTACTATATTGTCATTTCCTCTGAGGCCGTCAATACTGTCGTCTTTGGACGTTCCTAACAAATTATCATTTCCCTGTGTGCCCCTTATGACCGCGGCGTAGACCAAATTATTAGCAAAACAAATCATAAATAATACTGAAATCACTACCAGTAATGCTTTTTTGAATACAATCAAGTGGTGTTCAGTTAGTCATCACTATAATATATATACTGCATCGCTACATCTTTCCCCAAAAAAGTAATGATGTTCTACCGGCTTCAATTTAGAGTCCTGAAGTCTCCTTATTTACATAACCTTTCAACTTAGGTAGCTGTATAGTCTGAGCATTCTGGTACCGCCAAGTCTATAGTACCCGCATGGACATTGACAATTTTGAAAATGAAATTAACTCTGACTTCATATTCTTCAACCCCCACGAGAATTACTTTGAATTCTTATTTTAATAATTCAACTTCGTGAGTTTATTTCCTAATAATAATAGAGTACCATTAACGGAACCTGGTTAAGTACTCCTTATAAATAACTCAATTGTACTACATCTCATGGGAAGTAGGACAGTTGCTATGGTACTTGCATTGATGTTGGTTGTATTTGTTATTGGAGGCATTCCCCTTTCAAAGGTATCTGCTATAGGAAATAGGTGTCCTACCGTGTGGCAAAGATCAGAAGGAGTACATTTGTGTATTGGCACTGAACTAAACGACCATATAGACGGAAGCAAGGCTCCCGACTTAATCTTAGGGCTTGCTGGTGATGATCTTCTGAGAGGAGGATCTGGTAATGATGTTATTCAAGCTGGATTTGATGACGACAAGTTATATGGAAACTCTGGAGACGATAATTTGCAGGGAGGTCCAGGCCTTGATCAGTTGTACGGCGACTCTGGTGCCGATATTTTATTCGGTGGATTCGATGACGACTTTATATCTGCGGGAAATGGGAACGATGAACTCTATGGCGGCGATGGAGATGATGTATTACAAGGTGGTCCCGGAGCAGATTATTTTGATTGTGGAGGCGGATTTGATATAGTGATAGGATTTAATCCAGCAGAAGGAGACACGAACGCAAACAATTGTGAAGATGTCATTCAACATCTTTAGAAATACTTGAAAAATTATTGTCATTAGCTTCTTGTAACTAAAGCTTTCCTTAGTTTGAAATATTAGAGATCGATACGTCCATGTCTAATTGACCTTATTTACTTTCCATGCAGGATGAATCTCATGCCAACCTTTTGGCTTGTCTGTCACCCATGCACCCCAGACATCAACTTTGTCACCAGTCTTGGGTTTTAATATCGACTTGTCTTTTTGATCTTTGGGAACAATTTCTACAATTAAATACCCGCCGGTTTTTTTGTTGTTTACCTTGTTTACCAGAAATTTGTATTTGTCTCTTAATTTCAAAGCAAATTTGTAATCTCCATCGCTCATCTTCTTTGTATGCTTAACTGTACCAATTGCCTCCTCGCAATTTGACAAAATCTTTAGGTCTTTCTTATTCGAAGCCCCGACAAGAACATCGCCGCCCCGGCAATTGTTATTCACTTTCGCAGTATGACCGCTTAAGATTTTGCTATCGTCTTGGTTGACCCGTTTTGCTTCATCCTTAGAAAGAGTTACGCCGGCCTCTTCCAAAATTTTATCTTTTATTTTGCTTACATTACCTTTGAGATCAGAGGCCGAAACAGCAGTTTCGTTTCCAGCATCTTCTTCCTGGGAAAAGATTTTGTCGAGTAACTTTTGCTTATGGGAAAGTTTGTCAAGAGCTGAGACGGGTCTTATGTGAGAAAAGCCCGTCGTAACCATAGCGCTCACAAGTGTAATAATTAATACCAGTTTGATAGAACTTTTCAATTTATCGAATTAACGAATCGGAGTGGCTTATAAGTGATTCGAGTAGGGCTCCAAGCATTTGCAAATTTGTGCCGCGATATTAGATCCCTGTTGGTAGTACCTCCTCCAATAACTGACGACTATAAACTAGTTATGACTTACGCTATGCTTAAGATCAAAGTCTAAACAGTCACGATGTTACTAGTGATATAACACTTTATGGAATATTTTGACATAAAGCATATTTTACTTTAGAATGGTAATTGATTTCAATATTTCAGCGATAGTGGGAAGTGACTTGTAGAATGCCTGTTTGTCGTTCGAATAAGATAATAAAAATGAATTTTTCCCCTTCACTATCCCAAGAACATTAAGGAGCCGGCCCTTTTGTCCATCATGTTTTATATAATCCACAATATCGCTTGTGGTAGGAAAGCCATAAACGCTATATGTCGGCGAGCCCTTACCTGCTACAGTATACAGTTGATATGCTGCCTTCAGCTGTGTTTCCAGATTCCGTAAGTTGGTTTCGGGCTCAATAATTTCATTCCCAGTATAATTTAGGTATGAATCATTCATAATGTATGTAAAGGTAATTTGAAAATGTCTTGTAGAATTTGGATTGGTCAACGTTAAATCGATACTGCTTAAGAAGTTCTCCTTTCCTTTGGCAGTCCACCCTAGTGGATAAAACAAAGTGAACCTTTTATCAGAATCGATGTAAGTCTGCCAATTATCCATTTTAATCAGTGCGTAAATAGACTGCAATTCAAAACTGAAAATCATGCAACCCAAAAGAGGGATTATAATAAGTGAAATAATCAAACAGGCCAGATAATGAGGATAATCTCTTTTTAATATTATTGACATATTTCGAAATAGCTACTAGTCATTATGTATTTAATCCAATCTGCATTAGCCACATACACACAAAAATGATAGAGGGCTTATCAGGGAGCCAAAGGGAAAACTATATTCATACCAGAGTTAATAGCATATGAAAACCTGATGATTGATAAAGCCTTTATTTTAAATCTAGCCATCCAAATATATATTTGGTAAAAACGATTATTTGGAAGTAAATAATAGGTCTTTTTAACACAATAAAAAGGGTAGTAATCACATACCAGTATTTGAAGTATGAATCTCTCTTCGCCATTTATCTGCACAAAAGAAAGAAGATTAGTTTGCTATTCTTTCTAATATCGTTTGTGGACTTGATTGGTAGCATACTTTGCAAACCATCTTATCATATCCATTGATTAATTCGTGTGTCTTTGTCCCGCAAAGTTCACACCTCATGGTGGTATCCAAGTCTTGTCAAATAGATCATTGCTTGATCCATTTTCAACTTGGGTTGGTGTTTATCTGTGCATTACCGATAACGCAACTGAATGCTGGATGCTCATCCGTCTGTGCTGTCACAGAGAATTGGAATGGTTCTATGGGGCTATGGAGCCACTCAAAGATATAAAAATCCCTCTATGCAGATACATATACGTTACCTCGTTGCACTTTCAAGATTTAAAATTCAATTTGTGACTTTTTAACCATTTTGTGTCAGGAGCTGAAGGTTTTCGGAGTTAATTTCTCTTTTCTAACAATTGAAATAAAGAACAGTGACAGAGCGACAAAACTCATGAGAGCTAATATCATTTCCAAAAGGGATGAATCTAACTCGAAAAAAAAGAGATCTAGTTGCGTAAATATAACATGTAGTGCAAATAGGCCGAATGCAATAGATACAAACAAGATCCTTTTTAACCTTACAGCATTATAGGCGATAATGACAAAACAAAAAGTATTGCCGCAAATATGCCACTTCCAAAATCAAATATTTGTGCAACATCTGCTTTGTCAAGAGTGTCCGGAATGTCAGTGTATGCATACACAGGTAACATGTATATCTCATAAACAATTGGAAAAGTAGCACTCAACAACAATAGCATGACTGAGATAGTTTTGTTACTATATTTTACTGAGCTAATCATCTTTTTTTTCTTCCTGTATTCCTGATGTCGCTGCTAAGTCCAGAAACAAGTCAATCAGCCAGGCAGAGAGTCTATGCCATAACGCGGGGTAAAATGACCTTATGAGTCTAGCAATTTCCTTGTCATCTCCCTCAATGGAGTATTTTACAAATCTTACATCTTTTCGGTAGTTGATCAATCCTATTTCAGTAAGGCGCTTCATATACCAGTTAACAGTTGGCGGAGTCAATCCAAGATGCTTTGCTAGCTCCCCTTGAGTCGCGCCAGGAGTTTCCACAAGGTAGTGTAATATGGCTCTGGATGTCTCTTGTCGAAGAACAGCAAGTATAGACTCTTGCCGCCCCCTCAACGATCGATACATCGTAGTAAATCTCGTACATTCTCAACCTACGAGATCTTACGACACCCTTATTTTCTAAAAACTTTAGGTGGTGTTGAGTATCACCCATTCCTAACGAAAGCTCCTTACTGATCTTTCTAAGGTGTGAGACAGGATAGTTTTTGCTATAATTAAATACGATATCCGGATTACTTGCAATGTCTCTCTCCGGATTTGTCATCATTATTCAATCACTTTTTCCAGCTTTTGTTCTCTTTCAGCCCATTTCAAGTTCACGCTAGTAAAAACAGTTCAGCTTATTCATGTTTGTGGTACGGTTGTCTAAACAATAGTATACCTAATTTAAGGGCGATATGCTGTTTGGACAGCGGCAGCAATAGATTGAAATCAAAATAAAGCATTAGTTATCCGTAACAATCTAAGTAACCTTCGGTTGGCTGGTTGTGAAAACAACCATCAATTACATTCAATAGGGTTAACTGAACATGGTTCAGCAAGGTATTAATTGTATTAGTTTCTATTCCATAGTACGATAGCCTCATTCTATGGGTAGAGCAATAAACAATCCTAACCCAAAATTGCTCTATCCTAGCTTTGTTCCTTCCTCATCGAATAGAGTAACGATATCTAAGCTGGTATCTTCCAGATGTGGAGATATCTGTGGTCATTTAGACAGCTGTACCTGAAGTCTAATATAATAAGCCGTTCTTGCACATTCATGGAAATTAAAAGAACGTGTATTATGATCATAATTGCAGCCATGGGATCCATAGTCATGACAGCCTCACTAGGGACCTCAATTCTCGCCCAGCAAGGACAAACTTTTAGTGCAACCCTATCAGGTGATAAAGAAAATCCTCCAACCAAATCCAATGCAACGGCAGTTGCTCAGTTTCAGACAAATAACGATAACTCACAATTATCCTACTGGGTCAATGCTACTGGTCTAAAGAAGATAACAGCATCTCATATCCACAGAGGAAATCAGGGAGAAAACGGTCCGGTGGTGGCTGTGTTATCAAAAGGTAAATCGGCAGATAAAAATTTGGAGTTAAACTTTAAAGGAAACATAACAAGAAGTGACTTAACAGGACCGTTAAAGGGGAAAGATCTGTCGGAACTTGCAAACCTTCTGAACAATGGTAGTGCGTATGTTAATCTTCATACAGCGAAATATCCAAAGGGTGCCATTCGTGGGCAGATCAGTTCATCATCTGCTGGAGGCAGCATGAATACGAACCCTGCGACGAACCAAGGTAGTGCGATTTTTTCATAACAACTTCAACATTATTCCCCAAAACTTTTTGCAATCGAGCCTCCTTATTAGTACGAATAATATCGTACCGGAGTGTTTAATTGATTCAGATCTATTTGCCTTACGATATGAAAGCTAAAATTCCATCCGTAATCTCTTCAATGTCTCTAGTCCTGATATTAGTATTAAGCAATACTATCGATCAATCAGTAAGCGCGATTGGTCTCAACACAGACATGCAGTCAATACCTATTGCCCAAACAGTATACGAATCTCAATCCATTTCGCTACCAAAGACAGTAGGTACCTTTGTTTGGTATATAGTAAATGAAGCTCACGAAGATACTCATAAAGAACCACAAAAACTTATGTCAAATCATAATCCTAATTTTATCCCTACTAAATTAACAATACTCGAAGGAGTATCAATCTTGTTCTTAGATACTGATGCTCCATGGGATAATCCACATCCACACACTATTGAAATTACAGACAACTCTTCTGGCAAGGTTGTTTACAGTACGGGGAAACTCGATTATACAGATAATTCTAAACCTGCAGTATTGCCCGCAGGGAAATATGTTGCAGGGGATACAGCCTATCCTTGGATGAAAGGTGCAATCGCTGTATTACCAAACCCTGAAAAAAATACGGGCAATAATCTTACAGTGGGCGCATTCCTAGCCCCAACAAATCAAGTGGCAGATAAGAAAGATAATGATGGTGGAATACATTCCGGATGGTTGGGGTACTATAAGACAGAGCTCCCTAAGAATGGATTTAAAATCTTGAGCGAATTTGATTTTCACTACGCTGTCTGTAGCTATTGTCCAGGAAAATTTTGGCCCGATCAAAAAACTGGGGATCACACTCTTATTATCTACAGCACCACACAACCACTTGATCTTGGATTACAAAAACTCGCCAAAATGGTGCGAGACAATGTATATATTTAACTTAACCATGTGTTTAAAGACAGATTTACTCTCGTTAAATGAAATATCCGGTTAAGATACAGTCTCGCAGAATACACATGGTTCGTGTATTCTTCCTTCATTTCTCTATCGATTGTAATGTTTGAGTATTTGAGGGTGTGTGTACATAAATAAAAAATATTTAGAAGTTTTCACAATCAGATGTCTTTGTGTCTCCCTGTTGTGGATGGAAATCCAATATTTCATCATTACCTTTGCCACAGTCAAAATGATCCGCACCTGCTCCACCTTTGAGGTCATCATCTCCGCTTCCGCCATATAGATTATCGTTGCTTCCGTCTCCGAAGATTTTATCATTTCCAGGGCCGCCCTTTATGATATCCCTTGATTTACCACCATGCAATTCATCGTTGCCTCTATTTCCATTGATTTGATCTTTTCCGCCCTTTGAATCAACGCTGTCATCTCCCGCGAGTGCATTGACCGTATCTGCTTTATCAGTACCTACAAGGTTATCATTTCCATCTGTCCCTGTTATCTGGTCAGCCCATGCCTTGTTGGATAGACCGTAACTAACACCTGCAAGTACAGTTACAGACAGAAGACATACTGTCAGTTCCAAAGAATGTTTGGTGTTCATGAGTACTATCCTGTCAATCGAGAGTATAAGGGCTCCGCAATAAGATACTGAAATAAGTAAAAGTAGATCAATAAGTAGGGAAAGTATGGTACGGCGATAACCTTGCCTTTGTGATATGCCCAGGAGTGACTTATACCATAGTTTCAAAATTGCACTTATGGTACAAACAAAGTTCCATCTTCCTATAGTGTTTTTCATATTCCAAAAGTTCAATGTTTTAGTTATTGGAATATTATTTTAATAATTAGACCAAGCCTAACAAATGGTAATATTTAGTTTTCCGCTGCGCGGTTAACTTCAAAACCGTAATCTTTCATTCTATTTTAAACAATTTGTGTAAGTATGATGATATCTAAGCACTGTCGTACAGACAGTATCCATTAGGAACAGATTCTTTTGCGTATTAAACTCTGCTTCAAACACGTCGACTAGATTATTGGGGAATTCTAATTTACCTACCGAAGTAGAACTACGCCACTTAACCGCTACCTAGTGCTCCGTTTTCACTATCATTAGCTGGGATAATGAATGGGTCCTCGCCATTTGTAAGCTTCAATGAGTTGAAGGTTGGATTTTCATATAATTATTGTGGTACAGTTATGAAAATATGAAATTGCTACCCTCACGGCATTCCCGCAATTTAACTTGGACATTTAGAGGTTCGTACCAATGATCATCATTAACGTTCCGCTAAAGGAGAGCAACCAGACACGTTTGATCAGATGAAAGCAGGCCCGCGTATACGAATCTTATCATGTCTACCCCGTTTGTCAAATTAAATATGAAGTAATCTTCTTAGTATTTGTTCCTTAAAATTGGAATGTGGCAGCCACCGCACATAATCAATGTCTCTTTAATGTGACCGAGAATAGTAACATATATCGATTCAAATTTCTTAACTTGAGGACAAAGTGATGTGATATATCTTAATTTAAAATCATAGTTCATCGACAATCGAAGCGTATCGGTATATTCTCTATGACATTTTGTAGATGATTTAGCTGAATTAATATGATATTTGGAATTATACGCGATATATGTATATGATTTTTCAGTACAGTCCTCTTACTACTTGGTTTTTTTAACCAGATCAATTTATTAGCCATCATTTTCGGTAAGTATCTGATGACTCTAGAAAATAAGGCAAAAGTTGTTCTCGGCATCACATGTGTTGCATCGATGATTTTTTTTGTAATTGCAACTACTAGTGCTCATGCATTTGCTGGAAAAGGTGAGTACCAAAAAGACCATATTAATTGGAAGAAATTTAAAAATTCGAATGAGTACAAAAATGCGAATAACAAGGACCAAAAATGTCTAGATAAAGCTCATAGATTGGGCAATAATCTAGCAGGCTATGAAGTCAGAGATTGTCTCCATTAGGCATTCGAATCCATTCCATTTTTCTTTCGAAAACAAGCCTCTAA
>JBBRRH010000071.1:0-20041 GCA_038201105.1 Nitrososphaera sp.
ATTAATTAATTTCCTTCTCTTGAAAGTTATTCTCAACCATCATTAGCAGGGCTTGTATCACATCTCCTTCCTTATACCTAGTCGGCATTCCCAGTTTAGTCTTTACCCTGACTAACCCTTCCTTTAGACTTGGACTTATCCGAACTTAGTCCAGCTAACTATTATTGGCGCATTTAAACCCGTGCCATAAACATCCAGTTCATAGAATCTCTCGTAAATTAGTTCAAAGGTGTTAAACTAGGGATAGCGGAATTCAGTTGAAAAAGGTAATAACTATCCTCATTGTAATTATTCCATTGATTAACGGTATTAAGGTAGATGTCAAGATTGAGGAAAATGTCAGTGATTCAGAAATTCTAAGACTGATTTCTGAATTAAAAAAAATAGATGGCTTCAAGTTTTTTGTAGATTCAGAATTTTTCATATCCCCTGCTCAGCATAAATCGGCACCATAATCGTCTTTTTGTTATCTTGGGTGATATGAACAGATTTTAATAAACTATCACTATCAACTAAAAATCGACGATATTTAATCTACATGCTAGTTTATTCACACTAAAAGTTGATAGTCGTGCGTAAAAAATAGAGTGTCTTGACACTGACGCCGGCAAAGATTCAGTATGGTTATTTGAGCCCTCCCGAGCAACTTGGATTTTCTCATGTACTATACAAAAGTGTATAGTATGACTCGCTCTATGGAAGCTCTTTCAAAAAGGAAGTACATCTTGGTGTGATTGTATATGGAGCTGTGACTTTGATTAATTCCGTCAAGTAGTGTACGATAGTTAGCTAGCCGGATTAAAGCAGCTAATTTTTGAGACGATTTAGAGGTTGTATTTAATGGGAAGCTTAATCAGGGACTATACTTACCACTAGTGTCTAATACTTACCTCGTTCCATCGTAAGCTTTTTCATAGTATAAGCCCCCAAAAACTCGTTCCTCTGGTCTGCTGGATATATAAGATGCTTAGTTAGCCGAAAGCACGATGCAGTCTTGATTCATCTTTCAATATATTGTGGAGCACAAAGGTATTCAGAAAGCCTTTTTTAAGGTATGGTTAAGGATAAGTCTTATAATTAGTAAATGAAAGGGCCAGTCAAACAACATTATGTCCCACGATTTTATTTAGCCAATTTTTGTACTAATAAAAAAAAGGGTACTATATATTGCTACGATAAAGTCACAGATAAATCATTTGCGACAAACATAGTTAACGCAGCCGAACAAAAAATGTTCTATGGCGTTAAAGGCCTTGTCTCCGACGAGGTTGAAAAATCTCTTGCAAGAGTAGAATCTAGGTTCCTATACAAGGCTTATAACGAGCTAGTTAACATCAAAAATTATAGAAAACTTTCTCATGAATCGAAGGGGAACATATGTTTACTTTTAGCAATTCAATTAGTCCGAACAAGTGAGGCTAGGATAAGAACAAAGGAGTTAAGAGAGAAAGTTGTGATGGAATTAGCAAAGGACGAGCTGGCTAGGGAACAAGGGATAACATTTCCTGATTGGTTGTCTTTTAAATTTACAGACCCTGAATATGTAAAGTGGATACACATCGATTTCATTTGGCCTGAACCAAAATTATTCCTTGAGTTGGGAAAGGTCTTCTTCAATAGGGAATGGGCTGTTATCATAAATAAAACTGGCAATCCACTTTGGACTTCAGATAATCCGATTTCCCTTTACAATATTTACGGTCAAGAGGGTAATCTTGGAATAATGAGTCCGGGGGTAGAAATTCGATTCCCATTAACCAGTGAATTGTTATTATATTCATATGACCCAAATACTAATCCTCCAATCATTAACGGTACCAAAATATCAGCATCGATGCTAGAATTAGCAAATCAAGTCCAGCTAAGGTCTTCTACACGATTTGTTTACTCCAGAACTGACGACTTTAGCTTGGCGAAAAGATATTTGAAATCAAATCGTAAGTTTTGTAATTCTGCTAGACCTCGTTGGAAGGTTTTTACGAAAGATAACAAGATAGAAACAATCGAGCTCGAATAGAGGCTTTGAATTTGGAAAAGTAATGTAAATGAAAGTAAAGGTCTCAGGTTTAAAGAACACTTATTACTATTCAAATATCGGTATTATGAAATTTGAATTGCTTCCAAAACAGAGCCAACGACGCTATTTTTGATGGTATAAGAAAATAAGTCTTAGGGCCAGAAATATATAATTTTAGAAGAGCGAAAAAACTTGTTCCTGGATTGAAGCAAATAGGCGGTTTTAACTTATTTGTGGACTAATAGTTTGTTAGAGTCCCTGCTCAGCACCAAACGCTGTAGGTTCGGGTCTCGTACCATAACCATCGTCGGGTACGAATGTCGCAAGCGGCACGCCCTTGTTATTCTTCTCACAATAAACCTTATTTCTGTGACCTTCTTCACACTCGTATGGTCTTTCTATGCGTATGGTCTTTCTCTTTTACTATGTTTTAACCTGGGAATATAGTATGCTTTATCTGCGGGAGGAATCAATTCAAAAGAAGACGGACATTCAGAACATGAAGCTCTTTTAAACTCGCTCATTTCGTATTAAAATAATTACTTTTTATGCATTTATTTGCGTCTGAAGTACAAGGCCGGAGCGCAATCGGGACAAATATTCAACCAATCCCCTGATTTTCTTATATTTACGGTCACCGTCTATCTAACGAAAATGATTCATACGATAGCTGTCATTTTTGTTTTGAGTACTGGTCTTATCATAATCCAGACTTATGTGCCAATTTATGGTCAAATCTTACAGAGTTTAATTAATCAGAATCAAGCGAATCAATCATACAGGGCAGAATTAGAATCTTACATACAATCTAACTATGTAAGTTCTCCTCGGCCGGATGGCACGGTAAGCAACGTTACTTTAACATCGGCTTTGGAAGATAATGAGTCACCTCATTAAAAAAATAGATGGCTTCAAGTTTTGTGTGAATTCACAATTTTTTATACACCTTGGTCAACAGCATAAACAGCTGAGGATATGCAAAGCATATGAAGATGCTTGGGTAAACATGAGTGAAGAAGAAATAGGTTATTACAGAAGCAAAATTACTCCCGAAGAACGTTACCAAACTCTGAAGGAAACGTGGTACTTCCACGAAACGAGTTCATATACGACCGGAGACACAAATGCCGACAGATATGGATGCAATGCTGACGCGTGTATATCAGAATGTGATTTCTACCCTGAGTACGGTCGGATAGAAAATGACGGTCACGTAAAGATTAAGCGTTCCCTTCAATCAATTGTCACTCTAATTGCCACAGACATAGACGATAAGTGACTGAAACACTCCTAACTTTCGGCTTATTATTCCCTGGTATTTCCGCTGGTCTAGCAGTCTTTACTGTATCCATGTTGTTCGGAATAATTCCCGATACATTTACCTCTCCATTAAATGAATAAAATATTGTAATGGAGGACCAAGAATACCTGTAAATATCTAGAATGCGAAGCTGATTCGGATAGCTGAACGAGGAGAGTGCGAGGAACTTGTGGAATCATGTGAATGAAATTTGGACTGAACTGATTAAAAAGTCACTCCTGTACTGGTTCGTCAGACCACTACCATGTTCCATAATCTCAGAAATTTTGTCTATCTCGTTTTTGATTTGAAGTAATTTATGTGATGTTTCCATCGCAACTTACATGTAATCGTCTGTTGTAATATGTTTAGTTTAAGTCCGTATAAAGCGCCACAAAATATTCGCCGATTTCTATTTGTGTGCAGGTGAATGTTAACGACTAACTCATTCAAAACGCGACTACTCATTCCTCTGCATAGATAAATTATGCCAGTTGTCTTGTCTCCCGCAGATACGACGGAATCAACTGTTTCGTCAATAAAAGTTTGGCGGCGTACCCAAAAAAAGCCGTTTACACAGTAAATTACGAAATAGAACTTCCGCCTCGGGCCACTACGAACTATTAAATAATTATTACTTTTTTTTGCTTGGTCCAGACTATTAACTTGGCTAATATGCTCGCACTAGGTTATCCTTTCAATGCAACAATCAAACAGCCATCATAAAAGCGGTGTGGTGGGAAATTCAATAGTCAAGATTTTGAAGAAAAATCGCTTAAGAATAAGGATTTCGCAGGCTCAGGATTAAGTAACGTCACATTCTTTCAAGAGCTTTATTAATCCCGTACGCATATTTTTAACGTGGCATTTAGAACAATGTCGGTTACGGGGTGCTCTAGAACTATTTGGTAGTGCAAAAGACCCATATCCGCAATGGGCCTAGGCTACCAGAGCAAGATAAATTGCTAGACGACGCTGGTATGCGGGAGTCTCAATACAGGTTCAACACTCATAGTATTATTAGAGAACTCGCCATGGGCTTGTACAAAAGTGCCATTGACTGTTTCCGAGAAGCAGTCAGCAACTCCATAGATAGTGGTGCTACAAGAATAGATTTGATTCTTGAAACCAACAAGATAACCTTGGAAGACAATGGGGCCGGTATTTCTAGTAAGGAGGAATTTTTGACTGTCGGAACGGATTCGAGAAAAGGCAATGCCGATGCGATAGGTGAAAAAGGCTTTGGGAGAATTTCCTTACTAAGGATGGGAGGTAACGTTTTGTTTGAAAGTAACAATGAGGAAGTAGGCATCAAAATTCTGTTAAAAATGGACCAAGAGCCAAAAGAAGATATGAGGAGGTTTGACTCATTCCTGAAACATCGGGGCACCAGGTTAAATATTTATAATCCCGAAAAAAAAGAAATGCCTAACCAGAAACAATTGACGGACTACCTTGCAAAGACCTTTGCCCCTCGTCTTCTGGGAGGTATAATCGGCGAAAAAAATTGTGACCCTATCGGAATTTTCGTTAATAAGACCAAGGTCGAGTTACCAGAGAAATTCATAGCAAAGAATACGCACATTTTGACAATGCCCGGCGGAAAGCAGGTCAGAGGCTGCTTGATTGCAGCAGATAAATCCAACGGTGAAATTTCCCTGTATGTCAAGGGTGTCATGGTCAAGGAACGACACTTTATTTCTATGAATAAGTACACTGGATGGGTTAACTTCGACCTGCTAAAGCCTAGAACCGACCGAAATGACGTAGTGGAAACTGAAATGTACGATGACTTTCAATATCATATGGCCGAGTACACTAAGTCACGTTTCGCAGCGATAGAGAATGAAATAGATGAGACCTCAGCTAGCGTAGTTCAGCTCAAAAACAAGATTAAGGACGTAATGAAAAAATTCATGAAAGACGCAAACAAGATTCTACCCCCCAATCGTAACAAAGGAAAAGATACCAAGGGGAAAAGCGACTCCAGGCAAGGATACAAAAAAGAGAACGTGATTACTGGAGGGGTAACTTTATCCAGGGGTGGCGAGTCAGGAACAAAAGTACCCGGATGGAAAGTAGGTGAAATAGGAGGTCATGGACCTGGTGGAGGCCCCGGAGGCAGTACTGACCCAATCCTTTCAACTGTTGAATCAGTTGGTAACCAAGATATTTTCATTGCTAAAGGAAACACATCGAAGAATGATAGACCAAACGAAAGGGATGTAGAAAGCAACATCGAGCTAACTTTGAGTAATGAGTTATCGCCAGATTATTGGCCCGTATGGTATAATCCGGACCCCAACAGGCCTATGCTTGTAATTAACTTAAACAACGAAAACATAAAGATGGTAATGAAGGAAACAAATCATCTTGGCAGCAAATATTTTCGTATAATACCGTTTTTGGCAAGAGTTTTCATCAACATCAAGTATCCTGAAGCTTCACGGTGGAGTCCAGACGAATACATGAATAATCTTTACAAGGTTACTGCCTATCTATACCAGAGTGGTGGGTGGGTCTAATTACCTAAGGAGGATAATTTTGGAATGGTTCATTTCAATCAACAAGGACTCATCAAGCAAGAAAAAAAGAAACAGGATGAACGTAAAAATAATGAAGCAGGAGTACAGCTCAGACTTGATATCCAACCAAAGTCGAAACATTCTGACGGTGGCCTAAGGGCGAAATCTAGGACCAGAACGAACATAGACCAACACAAGAAACATAGGCAGAGTGTCCTAGAGCATCACGAGCAAAACCTAATCGTTTGTCCCATATGTGGTAATAAGGGAGTACAAATAGTAAAGTTTCGGAGGAATAAGGGTTCTTCTTACACGTACATCAAACACTTGACTGGCCTGGAAGAGTTGAGTGACGGTCGGGTAAAAAGGAAAACAAAACTGTGTCTTATTGGTCGGGTCGCCACAGACGACTGGGATATCCCCACGACAACAGAAGGGTTCAAGGCAGTCATGGGAGACCTGATTATGGCTTTGAGGGCAATAGTGACCGTATATTATTCGAAATCCCCGACCAGTACTATCAAGAGTCATAGGGCAGCTGCAGACCTACAAAATATAGTTAGTCAATACGAAAGATATGTTCTAAGTAGTATAGAAACAGAGTCAACTTTAGCTTAGAACCGAATATGTGCCGTTTGGGCGTGCGCTACCGTGAAACATTAAACTATCAAGTACTTTTGGTCAAGAAGTACCTTGTCGTCTTCATTGGACAAGACAGGCATTTCTTGGAGGTCGCTAGAAGAGAGTTTAACAAGGGCATTATGAAGAGTCTGTCGTGTACGCAAAGAATGGGTCTTTTATCATAACACTGTCTTACGATACTCATCTGGGATTTCAAAAAACTTGTGTCTATTCATAACTCCCAGCAGTCTATCATCCTCATTGACTACAGCAGCAGTCTTGGTTGGTTCCCAAGAGAAGTCGCTCAAATCCACATCTTTTCAAACAATGCCGCTACATTACTGGTACTGTAAATTGCACTGTTTACAAGAGATTTGAGAGTATGTTCCTTCAATTCCTTTATTTCCATAACCAAAGAGTGCAGACTATCTACCATTAACATGATTTTCTTAGCTCGGATATCGTCTAACAGTTTTATTTGTAAATTTGAATTTTTTATGCTAGCTAAGTGGTAACAGATTGAAAGAAGTACAAATAACAGACGACCCAAACTGGAATGAAAAAAGCATTTGCATTAATCCCTAGGTATCTCTAATAAATTAGGAACTTTTAGAATAAATATATAATCAAGCTATAGATATCTCTTTTAATGGCAAAAAATGCTCAAGTAGCTGGACGCTAGCAAGTGTCAGTACAGACTTCTTAAGCATTATGGTGTCATAATTTGTGATGGGAAATACTTTAGTCGGATGTTGTGGTTGGTCTTACGGGGATTTAGCTGAAAAAGGCGGCTGGAGCGGCGCATTCTATCAAGGAAGCAGTACGAAAAAACTTCCCTATTATTTGAAGTTCTTTGATACAGCGGAGATGGATTCCACGTTTTATGAAAAGTTCTACAAAGTCGCGGTATGGCGTTAACAACGCCTGACGACTTTGAATTGTCTGTAAATGTACCTGAGACCGTTACCCACGATAAAAAATTGGACGTTTCGAAAGGCGCCATTAGTTTATTCGAAGAATTCATAGATAAGATATCCCCCTTGAAAATAGCAAACAAACTGGGCGCAATTCTAATTCAGCTTCCGCCAAGCTTCACAGTTAAGGAATTTAGAAATACAGAACAATTCTTAGACAGACTTCCTTCTGGCTACGATTATGCCATCGAGTTTAGACATCCGTCATGGCAAACAGAAGGTCCCTGGAATATGCTAAAACACTATAACATCGCCGCCGTAATGATTGACTCTCCGCCAAATGACAATCTGGGATTCATGTCAGAAGTTACGGTGACAGCAAGCCACTCGTTTATTCGATTCCATGGCAGAGACTCTAAACATAGATATAATTATCTTTACTCAAAAGAAGAACTAGAGCCATGGGCGTCAAAAGTCAAAATGCTTCAAAAAGAGACTACAGTTGTAAGGTCTTATTTCAACAATCACTATGGAGCTAAAGCTGTAGTAAATGCCCTTCAATTTAAGGAAATCCTGGGACAGAAATTGACTGTCGAACAAGAAAACAGGTTAACACATGCTCAAAATTACATCAGTCAAATATCACACGGCTCAAAGCTCGACCATTATATTAAACAGTAGTTCATAGAAAAGGGAAAATAATAGCACTGTTGATTCTTATACCTATGAATAAATCTTTATGCAAAAATATCCTTGCCCTTGATGATTCGATTAGATTTGCGGCACTGTCAAATAATCTTGGCACCATTGACGCCGCAGAATATCGAACTGGTTTAAAACCTCTGATGACGATAGAAGAAACAAAACAATACGCAATTCAAGCTGTCACTAGAGCAGCGTTGAGGAATAATTTCACATCCAAGTTAGGACGATTCGAGTATTCAATAGGGAAATATTCCAAATTGCTTAGAGCAGTAATACCTATTGAAAAAGGTGAAGAGGAAACTTTTCTGCTATTGTCCCTTGATGTAGATTCTGACGCAGTAGGAATTATAGAAAATAAGATTATGCATTTTATAGAGGATAACATTTGGAATAAATAAATGTTGAATATCAGTCTCAACAACATGTGAATAAAGTCGAAATCAAGCAAAGAGGCACCATGCTATTTTATTGATTCCTTAACTTCTTAATGTGATGTAACCGGTAATAAATAACAAAAAGGGGTATGGAATTGTAATTGGCTTTTTGCATAATTCTATTTAAAAGTCCGAGTCACAGCATCTAATGAGTGTTTGACAGGAATACCAGATAATGTACGTTCATTTTTTTCCCACCGACAAATTGTTTGTAGATTACGGTCAAAAGACGGTTTGTATAGTCAAGGAAGGACTTCTCCTACCATTGTTGGCGGCTTTTTAACCTGAATCTAATAATTCTCCTGCGATGACAGAGTTAGGTTCAGGTCCGCAGGATATAGAAGTTTATGGATTTGAAGGTCAAAATTTCAAATTAATATCAAAATAAGAATGAGTTGGACAGCAGCTGATTCTTTGGTTGCAAAATAGAATCTAGTCAATCTGATGCTTTCAGAAGGATGCTCTTTTTTTCTTAACGAATGGAATAATTTTTTCCACAATAATTTCATGAAAGTTATCCGTGTTTGAGTCGAATGACATTAGTAGTACGTCCTAACTCAGTGCCCTGAAGGATTATTCGTAAAGTAAGTTGGTTCAAAAACTTCTTCTATCGACTGAACCTCCGCAAGCTTCATTGCTTTCAGTAGTACGTCGAAACGGCCGTGAAATTTGGCCTTGAAATTACTAGTGTCCTAGCGTGTCTCTATTTCCATTATGCCCATATCTTGGAGCCATCCGTAAAATTTTTGCGTCAGCGAGCCTATTAAGAACAAAACAGAATCTCCTTAATTTCTCTGCATTATGCGACGCCCAATTGGGGTTTGAAATAGCATTTAGGGTGTTGTTGCCGACGTAGAATTCCTTACCACCAAATTGGTTCGTATTGTATTTAGGATGGGCTCCAGGAACAACCGAAAAAAACAGACATAATCTCCAAACCATATTTGGCTAAAGAGCTAATTGGTGAGAGGTTAAAACAAATAAAAAAAACGACCGACCCAGACTGGAATGCTAAATTGCCAATAGAGAAAGAGCTGAAAAAAGCATTCGCCCTTATCCCTAGATACCTATAGGGAGTTTTGGTGAATCAGGACATAGACATTGGGCCTTTTTACCTTTTTACCTGATTGATAAATTTAATAAACGAGTATCGGGGATGCGATAAAGTGACTGGATGTCAACTCAACTGCAGTGCTCTGAATATTTTAATCTAGTGTCATGGCATTATGTTTCAAAATGGCTGTATTATCGCATCGACAGGTTAAGAACAGACTAAAAAAACTAAGGTTATTTATGGAACATGATATCCAGTCTGCAATAGACGGAAATGCTAACTATCTTGCTGCGCTTGGTCTAATTTCATACACAGAGGTTACAGGTGGATTAATTCGTGGAACTCTTAAAAAAGGAGGCTCCAGAGACAATTTCGAAGCCTTTATGGCGTTTTTCCACAAAGACTATGCACGAGTAAATTCTCGTATGATTAAGGATAAAATGTCTGGTTTGTATTATGATGTACGTTGTGGGTTGGTTCATGAGTACTTCATGAAGGGAAAATCTATGATACTGATGCATAAAAAGCGCAATATGACTTGTGGTATTTCATACAGGAAAAGTCATAGGCCTATCTTGAAATTTGTAGTAGAACAATATTTTGACGACTTTAAGGATGCCTTCAAGAAATATGAATCTGAGGTAAAAGCTAAGTCGTACTATGCGCAGAAATTTAATGACGCATTGAACTCTGTTAATTCTGTGTTATGTTTGTAACTCTGATTGTTCTGTAGTAACACTTCAAAAACTTTATGCTCAAATGAAAAATTCTCTTTACATATGCTGCTGTATTAGCAAAATTGATTCTTCCCGTCAATTAGTGATTTGTATTTATGTTCCTCTCTAGAATATATAGGCGCAAGTACTGATTGTAAAACTGGATTATGCTCGAATATCGTGAGGAAGAATTAAGGTCGAATTCTGCCACCCCTATCCCAGTCACCATTTCCTTAGATTGCATCAGTCCGAAATCAACTGGGACATGTGCAAAGCAAAATAAAGTTCTCCTTATCCCTGAGCTTACAATTGTGGCATTTTTAGAAAATAGTGACATTAAAAAATTCTTAATTCCACTGAAAGAACTTTCTCAAATTCCCTTTCTCAATTTTATACCGTCTCCGTGCTTACACTTGACCGTGTTAGGACTGAAGGGGGTAAGTAGTTTCCTAAACTGGCACAGAGATAATATCGGCAGCATGGTGCACCGCTATTTTTCGCATATGAAACAAATGAAGATAACTTTTGAACACATAAGGCCGGGCTCATATATAGTCGGAAAAGACCAGAGAATTAATTCCATAAGTGACGGAACGGTGATTGCATATGCTTCATGGCAAGACGAAGTGGTAAAGTTCCACAAAATGGGACAAAACTTAGCGGAATACTTGTCGAAGTCAAAAGACATTTTCTCTCAGATTCAAAGTCGCAAGTATTTTACGGTTTGGTGTACACTGGGATACTTCAATTGCGAAGATTTTCCTATTTCTGACTACCTATCTGAGCTATTAATGAAGAAGCCGTTCAAGCCTTTCAATATATCCATCACAGTTAAGAAACTCAGTCTTGTAAGGTATTACAGAAGAAACTTGGTTGACGCCGAAGCTATAAGAGAAATTAAGTTATCGTAGATATATGGGCCATACTTAGACCTTCGCCCGCGATAAATAAATTCTCGGTGATTCGACTAATCTGGCGTGGTACCCCTTTCTTAACTGTGGAACTTCATCTATTCCAGACTGAGGAGGGCATTCTCCCTGAAGTTCATTAGCCCCTTTCAATTCTTTCGATATCCGCCTTAATTTCGTCAGCTCTTTGCTCACAACATACATAACAAAATCCTCCATAGTATGGATATTCGGGTATAATTGGTTGGCCAAATTCCTCTTTCTCTACACAAGCACTAGGTGAACAGCTAAAACCTTCGATAGCAGGAGCTCAAAAGAATTTAATCAGGTTGGTAACTTCCGAACACAAAAGTAACGAAAACTTCCGGGAATTTTGGCAAGTAACATGCAGGGGCTTATGCGTAGAGAGAATATCGTAAATAGCAATATTCTTGTTCTTTTCTGAGCTTGTCTTGTTCTTCCAATCGACTATCTTTGTTTCGTTCTGTATCTGCTAATCTATATCAAACCTTTGGGCAGCTTCTTCGATTATCTGACGTGTAAGAGTAGGGAGTGCATATCCTGGCGTCTGAATAGGCTGGTCTTTTTTTACTTCGTCAAATAGTATTCTAGCGTCGAGGCGGGCTGCTGATTCGAAATTTTGCTCCGGTATTTCACCATAAATATAACTACCTCCATCAACCTTTAGTCCCTTCTCTAGATGAGGGCCATATTCAGTCCGAATTTGGTCCAAGTCAGTTTCAAACATACTATAAGCTACAAACGCTTTTGTGCTTACCGAAGACGGTAAACCCTGTTTGGGTGGTGAAGGTGGTGAAGGTGACGGGGCGCCTTCGAGATAAATTCGGCCTGTGGAATTCACATCAGAGGATAAGGGTTCTGCAACTAGAGCCAAATTACACCATGGTAGTTAAAGGACTGATTTTGATAAACGTTTTGAACTGTCTCTTTCTTTTCTTGCAGTCTATTGGGTTCATGTTGTTGACTATATTCCAATAGATGAACAAATTCTAGATGTTAAGGACGATTCGTGCTGTTAACAACCTTAGTCCCGACGGGCCCGCTCTTATAATGGTGCATAAATATGGCCTTCTGTTATCCAACAGTTCAGAATATCAAATTATTACAAACCTCTATCTGATGGAGGTCTTACGACCTGTATACAACCCCGTAGTTAGATCCACTATTACTAATTGTGACCCAATTAGATTAAGACACATCGAGAATGGATAGAAATATTTTCGGTCGACACACTCTAGATTCGAATCAAATCAGAAATTATAGCCAAATTACAAGTCGAATTAGGTGGAGATTTGGCAGGATTTCTAAGTGACTGCCTAATTGATTCTAATACGTTACCCTCGACTTCCGACTGGCCCGAGAAAAGCAGGTTTGCCAGCTTTCTAGACGTCAAGTCCTCATAAAATTAATCGCGAAAAGCTTGAGATGAATAGTGGATGATTATTGTTTATATGCCATGGTCATGTGCTACACTATGTGTGACACATGAAGGGTAAAAAGTTTACATTTCCGAGTTACGTATGTGATCAATGCGGCGGGCGATACAGTCGAAAGTGGGTACTCCAAAGACATTTTTTAACACAGCACCTAGGTCAATCTCTTCAGCAATCCGCTTCAGGACCACCTAAGCACAACAAGGCGATATTCGATAACAAATTCATCATCAACATGATGATGCTTCGCTGAAAAAAGAAATAGACTACTTACATGCTAGGCTCGTGGGAACAAACGAATCAGTCCTAACCCAGAATGGGCATGAAAAATTGTTGGCGTTCGCCCTTACTAATACGTCCACATTGAATTCGTTGCAGCAAGCCTTGAAAATGAGCCAAGACTATTGGATGTATATGCAGGAGAATTTCTTTTTGATTCCGAAAAGCGATGTTGCAGGGTTTTCAGGCTTTGTATGTGTGAGGTGTTTGTCGGCCGAACCTCCACTTCCTATCAAAAACCTTGGTTGTGACTTCACTGCACAGGCTAGACATCATTGCAAACCTGAGAATGTACAGACACGCGACCGTCCACGGGTCTCGAACACTGATATGGCGCTGAAACAACTAAGGCGGTTTAGCGCTGGCATGATATTGAATCTTATCGATAGATGGAGTAACGGCGTCAAGGACTTATGGGCAAAAAAAATTGATGTTAAACCCGCGAATGATACTTCAATGGTAGACATTCTAAGCGTAAATTACCATGTACCTTATAGATATTATATTACCAAGCCTGTATTTCTAAGTAATTCTCCATGGTTAAGCGAGGTTTTGGATTATGGCTTCGCAGACCCGAGCACTGAGCAAATTATAGACTTTTGGCCTTGGTGTAACGGCACATACGCGATTGTTCCGGTTGTTAAAGATGGTAGGACTGATAACTATGATATGAAGTTAACCCTAGACAGTGTAACGTTATGAAATTCATAAATTAATTGGCGATGTGAGTATAACATATTCTGTTTTTGGATTTCGATTTTACTACGTTTTAAACAAATAGAAAGTCACATAATGTAATTCAATAGGCCAAAATTACTATTACTTGATTTTTGATACTATTAAAATTTTGATCTACGTTCTTCTTTCAAATTAGAAAAATGATATTTCACAGGATATATAGATAATGAAAAACTGGAACTGGCCAACAAATTGAGAATGAAATATTCATGAAAATAATGTATTCAGGAACTAGAATTGGAAGCGCGACAAAAAATCAAGCGTTTTACGATTCGATGAGGTCGGCCTAGCCTGCTCTTACATCCTAGTTAATTTCATGACTCTAAACAAAAAAGGTTCTGTTGGCGTACCTGAATAATTTTACACTAAATGTCTGGCATTTCGACTCGTTTATAATATTAGGAAAGCATAGGATATGCTAAATCAACTAATCTGGAGAAAGTACTATAAGTATTAAGGCAACTTGTTAGATCTTTACTTTTAGAAGGATACCAGAGAAGATAATTTGAAAATCATTTGATCGCTATATTGATTCCAGTTCTACCAAAAGGAACTAAGGCATCATTGGAGCGGCAGACTTTTGTAAACAATTCGGGCTGTTCCAATAGAAGCAATGTTGTAGTTTCCCTTTCATATACCGAGAGGAACGATGTCTTGCAGCGCCTTCACTATAGAGTAAGTAAAAAACGATTTCACCAATAGAATCATTGAAATAACTATAACTTATAATTAATGAATTGATCTTCAAATTCAAATGGGGATATTGCATAAGAAGGTAGAATATTGTTCAGTTTGTAAAAAGGAGCTTAAATTTAAGTACAAACCGAATAAGTCCTGGGAGATTGAAGGAAAATTATGCTCAGACTGTTATACTTTGAAGATGAAAGAATTCATGGAAAAACAACAGGAACTAAAGGAACAGGAACGCATCAAAGAAAATTATTGTTCTCTGTGCAACGTATTTATCGAATCAGACAAGAAGAATCCCAAATGGCAGTGGAATATGGAGTCAAATATTGTTTTATGTCCTGAATGCTTTGATAACAAGCAAAAAGAGTATGAAAAAAGGATTAATTTTTGTGTGAGTTGTAACACGAAATTGGGATTTGTTAGATACAATCCCAAGCCGAAATGGGACATTGGGGGGCAGCTGTGCAAGCAGTGTTGGGATGAACGAAACAGAACCAAATAATGGTATGCAAGACTCGCATACTTAGTTTTTTTCCTGATTCCTTTGATTTTGTTGTTAATCCTTTATTATTTTAGAATTTTTCTGGTAAATTTACTTATTATCGAAGCCGTCGCTAATTTTCTTTTATCGCCGGATCATAGTGACTTTTAAATTATCCGAAAATGACCATACATAAAGTGAAGAAGAAATCACGCTCCGGTAAAATTAACAAGAAAGCTGTGATCTTGGGAGTAGTCTTGGCTGTAGTAATACTCGGTGGTTCTGCTACTGCTTTTTTATCTATGGGCCAGAACAATAGCAATCGTCAAACTAGTAAATTAGATGAGATCATCAAGAAATTGACTCAACCTGTACTTGCAAACGCCTCCGCACTAGGAAGTGACACGGGACAAATCACATTGGTAGAATTCGGGGACTATCAATGTCAAAATTGTACAAACTTTCACAAGGAAACGCGGAACCAAATTATAAATAACTATGTAAATACAGGAGCAATAAAATTCTTGTTCAAAGATTTCGTTATAAATGATAGGCCATCGGATAAAGCGTCCACATTGGCCGCCAGTGCGTCATATTGTGCCGCAGATCAGGGGAAATATTGGCAATACCATGATGAGCTATATAGCAACTCCAAAGGTGAAAATACAGGATGGGTTACTAAGGAAAGTCTAAAGCAATTTGCAAGAAATGTAAAAGTTCCTGATCTGACCAAATTTTCAGAATGTCTAGACTCACAAAAATATAATGATGTTGTGATGGAAAATAATCAGCTTGCTCAAGCAATAGGTCTTAAGTCAACTCCAACTTTCATTCTTGTCAGGGAGGGGAAAGAACCGTTGGGCATAGTAGGAGCGCAACCCTATAATGTATTTCAGGGAGCTATAGCTCAGCTGGGAAAAAATTAAGGATCGACACTATTTTTCTACCGTATATCGGCTTCTAGTACATCTTTATTTCGTTTTTTAGAGTCAAAGATTATGAAAAAAGATCGTTGTAAAATTTGTGTCAAAATATAGATAGGTATTATTTTGTAGGAACTTTTATAAAACAACTCGTGCAACTATTTAGAATTGAGGTCAATTTCGTTATTAATTCTCATATCCATTGGGATAACGTTCCTCTTTATAATACTCAACATGTCTTGCATGTGCATGACGTACACTTTTTATGTCGAGGCCGATCAAGGAATTGACATATTCTACACAAACGGCACTATAATTGCCACACCAGGGTCATCCAATACTGCAGAGGACAGTATACCAAATGCCACTTCTGCCTCAATCGGCGATGGATATTGGACTCTGGTCGTGAAGAATGGGATTGTGAAAACATTCAATGCTTCTCTGATAAGTGGCAAGGAGTCTGGATCAAGAAGTGTACTTTATCTCAGCGATTTTAATTCTTCTGCAGACAAGTATATTCAGCTGGGTTCGCGCGGATCCAACATAATTAAAGGTACTGTAAAGATTTTCACTGGAGACAAGACGGAGCGCAATAACGTTGGTATAACCATAATGATATCCAATTTGAATAGGACAAATATCGTGCTTGATAAAGATAATGGTTTCCAAATCAAAAGTCCAATTTTGGGATTAGTAAATTTTGTTGGTGATCCTGATGGTAACATTATCAGTAATAATCTTTCACATAACGTTTCTGAAACGAATCAAGTTGAAAATATTTCACAGGTCAAAAGCGTTGAGGAACTTGGTAGTGCTTCAACTCTACAAACGTCAGGAAGTGAAGAGAACAGCGTTGCGTCAGGTGACGTTGGATCGGAGGGAGGTGACGTTGGATCGGAGGGAGGTGACGTTGGATCGGAGGGAGGTGACGTTGGATCGGAGGGAGGTGACGTTGGATCGGAGGGAGGTGACGTTGGATCGGAGGGAGGTGACGAAGGTTAATCAAGCAATCAGTTTAAGGTTTTTCAAATGTTCGATGATCATTGGGATGACGTTATCTAACTTGCCTGTTTCAAAACCATATTTTGATCACCATGTCCGATCTGGCCCTAATCCAAGAAGCCAAATTTCCGATTTAGTAACTTATTCAATTTTCAGAAACGAAATTTGTAATATCGTTCGGAAGAAATATCTGTTGCGTAATGTAATATAACGTACAACTATTTACTAAAATAAGAAACAAACAGAACAAATACGTTCTATTCATGCGTCGCGCTTCAGGATATAAACCTTAGACCTACGTACCAGGCTAATTTTCTGGCCAATATAACTAAACTTACCTAATTCCCCTGTTTTCAGCTACTTACTCTATGGATGGCTTAAAATCAACGACTCCTGGTATTTCCAATAAGTCTTTCTCAAGTGCCATTAATTTAGCATCTTCAGTCTCTCCATCTTGATTCATACATAACTCATAAAATGGGCATGATGGGCATTTCTTGGACTTCATTGGTTCCACTAGTCTGGGTAAAATAGAAGGATTCTGTTCTTCGATTGCACGTCGGAATAAAGTTTTTCTTCTTACCATTTCATTCTTTATAATCTCTCTTGAGATATCTGGCATGGGTAACGAAACTTCCCAACTTTCTGTTCCCACAATATTTGCATCTTTTGGTCTAAAATAATAGTCGCCGTGTTCATCGCCTCTTATCCATCTTAATTCTTTAATATTGTAACGTATTGATATTATTCCTTTTTCAATATCGGATATTACCATATAATACAAGAGCTGTCTAAGGTAAGAACGAAAGGTTTGATCTGTTATGTCAAGGCGTTTACCATTTACAGTATCTTTTAGTTCAACAATTAAATCTGAATCCATAATGTCAGGATGGGCAACAATTCCGCTAAATTCTAAATCGGCTTGCGATACACCCATGTTGGCTAGCTGTGTGATAACAAATTCGCTCGCCTCCCCCCTTACAAAATGATGCACGGACTCATCAGTGATTGGATCCTTTTCTGGAAATATTCTTGAATAGTATTGCTTCCTTACACATGTATTTGGTAAAATATCGGAGACATGTATTGGAGCATCCCCCAACCTGTTTTTTTTTCTTTCTTCATATTTTATTCTAAGTTTATTTTTTAATAGATCATTGAATTTCGTACTCTTACGTATTACGATTGGCAAGATTACCTTCCTCTTCTTCTCACTTTGATAATAAGTTATTTGGCTTTTAACTAGTATCGATTACTCATACCCGAGGACCATCTGAGAGCATACCGCCTGAGCAAAGAGGAGATAATTTATACTTGGCTTAGTTACATACGACACATAGTAAAAAATCACTTTATCACAATTGGAATCCCTATCAACGAAGAGAAACTGTTTCAACGTGAGTTTCCTGAACCTCTATGGTCAGGGATCCAAAACTTTATCCATAATCTTAAGCAGCTCCCGGTTTGGGTCAACAGGGAATTGTCGCTGTCGGTATTCGGTGGTAAGCAAAATTATGAATATTGGCAAACGATTTTTGAAAGCGGTAAATCTCTGCAAGGTCAGCAAGTATTGACTGTACCATTGAACTTAATGGAAATGATAAAGAGCTGAAAAATATGCGAAACAATCAGAGATTTATTAAGTCATAAATTTTAGATGCTTAATTTGTTTTACCAATTTCGCGTTTGGAACACAGCATATGAATAATAGAAGAGGAATGAACGCTGACCAAAACTGGATTGTGGGTAGAGAAAATAATTAGTTTCAAAATGTGTTCTTGTCTATGCTTTCAACCAGCCGGCCATTTCCTTGGATGTTCATGTGCACAGGATTTCAAATAGATTGGGCATAATGAATACTAGAAAATGGAAGAGACCGAGCTAGCTTATGTCAGCAACACAGCAAGAATGCTACTGAATGAATAAAAACTCATGAAGAGTAAGACTGGCCGGTTTGCCAAGTATCAGTCAAGCATACTTACACGAATCTATATTTAATAGAGGCCACTTCAGATGTCAAATCGGAAAAAGAAAGTAAAGAGGAGATTACCACAGATTAACGACTTACAATTAAATTTATACGGGCTGTCACCTGCGGTAGCCCTGTTAATGGGTTTTACTAATAGTGTTATTCTTAGATCCGCCTTAATTTTTAATAATGTAACCTCGTGATTTCGTGCATCCAAATCCCACATCAGAGATATAGCAGCTTTATTCCGTTTGAACTGTTCGTATTTGATAATTAACGCTAATTCCTCCCTATCCCACAATTCAGACTCTAAGTATGGACTTAGTTCGTAAGTTTATTTTTAATTTTTACAAAAGATGGTGTAATCCAGTCGCCAACGCTTACAACTTCTTCCTTTCCGTATTGATTATGAAGCCAACGATAAAATTTCTTAATTCTTCCAAGATAGTCGTTCCACGTTGTAATCCATTTTCTGTCCGGGTCTTCTTCGATGGTTTTTTCTTTTGACTTCAAATACTTCAGAACGGTTTCCTTATCATTTATGTGGTCAATACGTTTGTCATTCAGATAAACAGAATATGAAATCAGATACTTTAGACAGTCTCTTTGATATCTTTCGGAATTGCCTGATTCTTTCATAAATTCATAATAGCTGTTAATAATACTAACATTCTTTCGATTAGGAATCCTACTCGAAATATTATTTACGGTTGTTAATAGAGTGACTGGCATTATTTTGTGTTCCCGATACGATTATGGCTATTCAAATATATGAACCCGTATAGTTAGCGGGCTCGGAGGGATTTGAACCCTCGACCTGACGCTTAGGAGGCGTCCGCGCTGTCCATTCTACACTCATTTCGATCTCTCGAAATGAACTGCGCCACGAGCCCGCGATCAAAGGGTTAATGAACGCCAATTTTAACCTAAGTAAGAAATGATTTAATAATCTGAACTAAGATTATTTGAACAGTTTTTATAATGAAAGCTCAGATGTCCAACACTTAAGTCGTTCTTTGTAGTATGTCCCGGTTCTTTTCAGTCCACTTCGTGATAACAATCACATCAGTGAATAATTTTGTCTTCAAGTCATCCCTCATCACGAAGAATTGGTGTATAATCATTTAGATGTATGGTTACTCCAGATCTATTTGGCGATTTCCATAACTTTATCTCTCCCTCTTACCTTCTATAAACTCCATAAATCGGTCCTTAGCGTCTGAGTAAGACATCTGTACTGGCGGATGTTTGAAGCAATAGGCAGAGATACTCTCTAGGGGTCCACTGGTGCCCCTGTCAATGGCCAATTTA
>JBBRRH010000072.1:0-19973 GCA_038201105.1 Nitrososphaera sp.
ATTGGAAACGCGATTGCCGAAACAACAACCAAGCGAAGGAACTCCCTTCTGCCTGAGTTCATCCCAGATGTTTCGGATGTTGTCTCTGGACGTTTTTTCAAAATTCGTCCGGTACC
The DNA here is from genome assembly GCA_038201105.1 of Nitrososphaera sp. Taxonomy (GTDB): domain Archaea; phylum Thermoproteota; class Nitrososphaeria; order Nitrososphaerales; family Nitrososphaeraceae; genus TA-21. The sequence continues at coordinate 117 of JBBRRH010000072.1, forward strand.
TCTAAAGAAGGATGAAAAAATAAATCCGAAGATTATTTGGGGCAAAACAAGGGAAATTGCCAGAAGAGAAATCGAAATTGATCCACCACCACCAGTTCGAAGTTGGATTGTAGCTAGTAGCGAAATAGACATGATGAGCAAGATAACATATACTATTAAGGCGGCCTGAAGTGATTTTCCGATATAGCCTTTCCATGGAAATTTGCTTTGAAGCTTATCAACAAGGATTCCGAAGAGACCGTATAATACAAAATTAATTACGAGAGCGGCTATAAAAGCAGAATATTTAGCAAGGGGCCCAAAATTCTCTACTGCTTGTGATTCAAATTCTCCGGGCGTAAGTGAGAATAATGTTTGGGATGCAAGTTCGGGAAGAAATGGTCCTCCAACGAGTGATCTTATGAGGAGTGAAATTCCAATGGCTAGAGCCCCAGCGACTATTCCAGCTACAATGGATTGACATATCCATGACCTGCTCTCGCTGTCACATCTGTACCTTTTTGGTAAATGATTTAAGTCTTTTTTCAGCTGTGATCTAATATCGTGCTTGCGAAAATCGTACTTTTTGACTTCCTTTGACTCAACTCATGATTGTGGACTCATTATCAGACTTTAACATCTTTGAAGATGAGGTCATATTGTTCCCTTTCATATTCAGCATCATGCTCTCCAATTCTCGTTCATGTAACTTTATTGCTTGATCAGTCATGTTAAGCTGCATGGTTGCCCCTTTTGTATCCCCATTCTTCAGATCCATTAAAGCTTCCATCAAATGCATTTTTGCGTTCTCAAGGGATGATCCGAAGGTCATATTACCTCCTGGCGCCATCATGCTTTTTACCTTGACTACGTTGTCATCCCTGTCAATCATCTGATTACTTGCTGTTACGGGCACAGCAAATACGGTGTGAGGAACAATGAGCAATAACGAGGCCATCATAAATGCAGTAGCAAATAATTTAAGATTCATCCTTTTTGTCCAGTAACAGTAGGGAATTACCTTATATAAAGGCTATAACTTTTACAATGTTTGATATTTCTAAAACTAAGTAAACATTGCTCTCCGTTGACACAGGAACAATGTGGGTGTGAGAATAAAATAAGGCAAGTTGTATCCTAAATTGATAACCTGACGTTTTATATCTTCCCTTACGTATACAGCGAGGTATGTCGTATTTTTAGAATGGTAATACTATATTGTGGTATTAATTAGCTTGGCAGTGCAATGTTTTTCTAAATGGTAGTAACTGATGACATCAATTACCCTCTAAAAAGATAACCAGTTGGTAACCAATAAAAAGTATGGATAGTAGGATTATGCTAATCCAACTATTTGGCTCCTACTCCCTGCTTGATTTCTCCACTTATATTACTAAGTACGTTCGCTGCCCCACCGACTATCTTTTTGGCAACTTCACCTGTTTGGTTCAAGAGTGTTTCACCAGTATCTGACGCATTCTTTCCCACCTCAGACATCGTTGCGTTAGCGGAAGCACCGGCGTTATTTAAGGCGCTAGATGCATTCTTTCCTAGTTCAGAGGCAGTCTGGTTTACCGATGCGCTGGCATTTCCAACAGCATTTGATGCATTTGTAGTCACATTTTGTGCATTAACGGATGTTGTGTAGGTTACGAGAAACAGAAACATGAAAGCTACTGTTCCAGCATATAGTTCTTTTTTCATCGTACTGTACATACATACAATTGCTTTAAAGTGTTTGTATCGGGCATAGGCTGACATTAGTACCTCGAATGTCTAATATACTCAGAAGGATCATTACAAATCTTATATATTCCTCTAGATAGTATATATTATGCAACAAGCGCTAAACGAACAGGCAAAAATCGATCAAAAACTTATATTTGATTACGGACTTGACTCACGACTAAATGTTAAGGTTGTACAGGTATTGGAAAAAAACGAATGCGGATTTTACAACATAAGAGTGAAATTAACTGAGGATAACAAACTTGGGCATCAGGATGACGAATTAGTACAAGATAAGATGACAAAGATAAGAGAAGTTACAGATTTCATGGTAATCTGACGGACGAGAAATCGCCTTTTAGATAATAATTTGTAGCGCCTACTACCCTTTCAATTGACTTGAATAAACCATACTTTGCAGAAAATACAGTTGTCGGGCAAATTTTACATACTTAGTTTATATTAAGTAGTTAAATTATTTTCTTAATGGCACGATTAGTTAGAAAAGAAGATAGAGGCCCAATGGAAATTAAAGTAGGTAATGAAAGTAAATGGGTTTGTATGTGCGGACTAAGCAATAGTCAACCCTTCTGTGATGGTTCGCACAAGAAGACGGCCGATGAAGAAGCGGGTAAAGTTTACAGATACAATCCTGACGGAACAAGAACTGACATTCAATAAAGCGTTCAAAAAACGAGACAACTTGGGACTGAAGGGATTACTAATTTATTTCACGGCACATGTACTCGTTAATGCTAAGTAAAGAAGAGTAAATATTGCAACTTTGTCTGCCTTAAACGAACCAGTATGTCGCTTCCTGTCTAAAGAAGATAGACTATTTTGTAAAATGAGCCTACCATCTTCAAACTATCATTTCTTTATAAAATTAGTTAGTTAACCTAGCATACAATCACAAATTAAAACACATCTTGTCCACCGGTATGAATTGAAGTCGAGTTTAGTTACAACAATCCTTATAATTGATAACTTCACTAAATGGTAAGGATCAAAGTTGGCTACCAAAAATTCACTCGATTGGAAACTTCAAGGTGATTATTTTGAGGGCTGTAACTGTGACTCGATATGTCCATGCATTTTTTTGTTAGACCCTGATAAAGGCTACTGTAATGCTATAGTCGCATGGCATATAGAGAAAGGTCATTATGCCCAAACACAACTTGATGGGCTCAATGCGGTAGCTGTTTTCGTTGCACCTGGTAACATGTTTACCGGACCAAAGATGAAGGCCGCATTCTACCTGGATCAACGCGCAGATCAAGAGCAAGTTGATGCTTTATCAAAGATATTCTCAGGTCAATCAGGGGGATTCTTTGCTGTGGCGGCTAATTTTATCGGAGAAAACATAGGCATAAAATCTTCTCAAATAGATTTTGGTATCCAAGGTAAACGTCGGTGGCTAACTATACCAGAATACCTGGAATTAGAAATAGAAGGCATTAAGGGTAGCGATACCAGTCAAGATAGTTTAGTAACTAACCCTGCATTTACGGTAGCGCCGGGCTTTGATCCAGTAATAGCCCGATCAATGAAGCATCATTACAGAGATCACGGATTTGAATGGGACAGTTCTGGCAAAAATGGCTTTTATTCAAAGTTCAAGTACGGGCCATAATTATTCCAAATTTTATTTTCCATCTTCATATTTACCTCTGCCGTTCATTCTGTTCTAAGTGTGGTCTCATACAAAGTTAGAATGGTTATTATTTTCTATTACCTATCATACTATGTCCAGTACCAATGAATTCAGCCTTTGTCTTGATCGAGTGTAAGGACGCATTCGTACAAAGTGTCATTTCGGATTTAGCAAAGATTGGACTTGAAAAGGTGTATCAAATTACAGGTTCACAGTACGATATTATCTTGAAAATACACGAAAATAGCAAAGAGGATTTGAAAGGAAAAGTAGCACAAATAATGCAGTTACCACATATTGTAAATACTCTCACACTTATAGTATTATCCTAGATATCCGAGCTTAAATGTTTTATAATATCAAGTAAAGTGACAAACTTCGTACTCATCTATCTCATAAAAGTGCTTAAATTGTCAATTGACAAATCAAGGCAAATTGGAGGGGGAGGGGGAACTAACACTTTCTCCTCTTGGAGTCGTAATGTTGAAAAAAAAATGAAACTATGCGATTGATGAATAAAACCCACAATCAATATGATTGCACGAATATACCCGGAGGCTTCTCTATGTTCTGCTCATTGGTAATATGGGAACTTTCTCTCTATGCTGCCTTACTTTAAGAATTGGTATCTTCTGTTACCAATCTAACATCCTGACCATGCTACTATATCAATTGCCTTAGTCACGTAAATGCTATACTTTTACATGCTAAATTAATATCCTGAACCGATCATTAATACTGATTATTTGCTGACTGCATCCTTCGAATTAGTTGATACATATTGTTATGACATTGACATCCGCAAATTTTTGTCGTTTTTGAACCGTTGATAATTTCTGTAATATCCCCTTCACACAAGGCGTGTTCCTGTTGGATACACTTTTCGGATTTATCCACTATATATAATATGTTTAGCTGCAATTAAGGGTTATCCATACTCCATCTTTCTGTTGACCAACGACTCAGTATTCTTGCTTGAGATGCCAACCATTACAGATCCTGAAAAGTTTCTATTTTAATTCTTTAAATGATCTTCCTTATTCTCACGATACTCATAATTACTATCTTGTGCTTTCAAATAGTTTAGAGTCAATTAGCAATTACTATTTGAGGTAGCAGCGTTGACCTTAGTTGTTTCCTTTATAATTGCTCACAAGCCCTTGGTTGGTTTAGTTTGTAGGATAACTATGAGTCAAGTACTAGAATCAACATTGTAATCAATTATCAAATATTTGATTACCCCGACAGAAGAATCTAGCTAGGTTATTATGTCAAGAATTAACATATTTTGTAATTTATCGGCGAGGTTATGCTGCATTATAGTTAACAGTGTATTAACTAATATGGAGACCAATGAAGTGTTTTGCGTACGTATAATAAATAACAAACCTACCTCATACCTAAATGATACACCTCAAGCAAGATCAAGATTCGATCGAATTACTCACAGAGTAGGAGAGATGGCATTCCAAAGCAAGTAAATTGGTACTCATCCCATCGACCATATATGAGCCTCTAACATCCATTACAGGTTGAAATAGGTGAATGCAGCGTATCGATATGAGAGTATATTAGATTTCAGTAATCTAAATCACGATCATTATTTTGTTTACTGTAGTGAATATCTATTGACATAGATATTTTTCAGATTTTTGTTAAAAAAAACGCATGAGCGATCAGAGACGCTATATAATCCTCGCATTAGCTTTCTTGCTATTCAATACTCTCGTTTTATCCCAATCAGGAACCCATACTCATTATATCTCAGCACTGCCAGCAAAACAGCTAACAAATAGTACGAAAGCTGGTACGACAACTGATGTCCCACCGGTAATGCTATCCTATGGAGGTCACACATACGAGATGCTTCCGTTTGTGGTTGTAGATGAAGATGGAGTTAAGAAGCTAAACTTTCCACATCTTGCAGATGAATACAAACCTGCAGTTAAAATCCCATCTGACAAAACTTTTACATTTGAATTCACTAAAATGCCTAGAGAAGTGAATGCATTTGGAATTGACTATGACGCTGACACTACGGAAGTGAATCCTTTGATCAAAATTGGAAAACATCAATTTAGTTTTGGTAACCTGCATGGAATACGTACTCTTGAATTGAGAGCCATTTATGACAATGGAAAATATGTTACTTATACGGCTCTTGTAAACATAGATAAAGCAACTAATGAGATAGGCACAATTTTGGATCATCCGTCGAATTCTACTGCAAATAAAACCATTATTTCTGATATCTTCTCTTCTCATTAAATTCCAATTATGATTGAGTTCCTTAAGCCATTTGCAAAACTATGAATTCGGAATTTATGACAACATAAACGCGACTTTAAGCAGGGGAGAATCGCTGGTCCACTGGATGTGGAGATAAACAGCTAAACTACTAGCTGGATAAACTCAGTTTGCGTTCAATAAGATATTGATTGATCCCGCATAAGCATTTTGGCCACACTAGTGTTCATCAACAATAGTTTACCACTGTTAGATTTAAACAGACCATGCATGGAAGGGCCGGTAAAAATCATATCTCGTTCATTAGGTGTTTGCGGATTGCCGTGATTGCTATAAGGTGTTTTCTTATGTATTTCTTCATTAAGAGAATCGTCAAAATAAATTTGAGAAGTCCATTCCAAGTTGTCCTGTGATTCGTTAACCATCCGAACTTTATCGTGAATATGAATGGCCCTGCCAGGATAAATTGTTGAAAACTTAACAGTTCCATTATCGTCTGTTATTTGATTTCCACGAAGAAAGTTGCTTCCAAGTGTGCCCATCTCCCCCACCGCGGAATAAACTCCTGTGGAATTAGCGTGCCAGACGTCCACTTTTGCTCCCTTGATAGGAACACATGAACCGTTATCTATTCCATGTCGGAACGATTAGGCATACCGTCCACGAAACATGGCCCTTCTGTCTGTTGCGGTGACCCTTGTAACTTCGAATTAGATGTCAAGGTGCAAGATTCGTTTGTTGATGCAAGATGTTTCTATCACTTACAGATTTGACAATTTGCAGATTAATGTTCCCAAGGCAACTGGTCCTAAAGGCCAAGAGCTAGGAAGCGCCAAATGGAACATAAATGGCAAGGTTGTAATACATAGTCAGTTAGTAAACAAAGACAGTCATAACTAATGCATAACCAATGTCCGACAAATTTCTAACTGAAGAAGACTCATTAATTAACAACCTAATAAATTTGTTAAAATTACCTAAAGGGAGTATAAGCGTCAAGACAAATGATACACCAGCATTCTCATTAGAATTCCAAGGTGATAAAATATTACTTGATATTACTGATGCATCGTTTTTCAATTTTAGAGAGCAGAGTGATGATATCGGATTGTTTTCAAAGCTAAAAACCGCAAAGGAACTAGCTCAGGTCTTAACTGACAATCACCTTACACTTTCTATTCTGCGGAAACGTAAAGAAGCTTTAAGTCTTGGATACGAGACACATCCTACCCTCTCGCGGTTGATAACCCGTAGTGATGATATTCAAATAGATAGTGTCAAAGAAGTTGCCAGGCTTAGACATGATGTTGGTAAAGACGAGAAATAGAAGTTCTTCTTGCTATTGCCATACGAATCAATTCACATGAATTTTGTCCAATCCGGTTAATTAAATTAAAAATTTGCTGACGAACCTCATGTTATGAGCGCATATTAACTAGTACAATTAATGATTTAACTTAATCAAGGGGTATTCAACTAACAGTAACGTTAACACTATAGTACTTGCTTGTTATATTGCCCGGGTTATCGTAGCATGTTATCTTAGAAGTCAGTTCATTCCTACCGGTCGTCTTGTTGTGGTAGCTCTTGTTGTAAGTGTACGTCCAATTTGACTTGTTATGAAGCTCCTCATTGTCAGTAAATGGAGTGTTTAGGTTATAACAACTTTAGCCAACTGTTAGATATCATGTAAAATAAAAAGGAGTAATTACTTTAGCTTATTGAAACGGTAACCGGTTCTTCGACTTTTTCATGCTCAGGTTCGATTTCCATGTCGTCTTCATTAATCGCTTTTTTTTCCTTCTTTTTATTTGGCATTTCGAACTCGAAACACATTATATAATATTATGGTATCCAAAGTATAAAGGCCTTTTATGAGCAAATAGACGCGGACCCCTTAGTATCAGAAATCCACAATGACCGTACACTAATCTTCTTTAATTTTTTCAGTTGTTACTTCTTCAATCAAATTTCGGGTTTCCCTCACGGGCTTTTCTATGACGTAGTTGTAAATTAACAAATTCAATTGGATTATGGATACCCTACGACAAGAAACGACACGCTAGTCTCTGCTGGAGTGAGGAAGATTAAAAAGTACTGAATCGAGCCTGAAAAATGAATTCGAAATATAGCATACGTTCCATAGCAATAAGAACAAAATTCGCGCAATTGCCTAGCTGTAGGTTCTAATTTCCCGTCAATCAAAAGTTTTGACATCCACGGCAATCTTTGGAAATCAACATCAACAAGATGGTATTTGTTAGGAATATTATACGTAGTTTCTATGTATTTTCGTATAATATTTTTATCTCCGCTCTTAGGAACAGGAATTTGTTTAGTTACAATCAATTTTTTACCAGTAATCCATAGATCTATCTTCTGATGCAAGAGATTGAGCATTTGCAAAGCCAATTCATCGAATTTTGGTTTTTGATCTGAAATGAGCGTAGAAATATCTGTTTCAGACTCGGGGTTTTTACCTTGACAGCGGTGTCTTCCCTTACAAGTTAGATCGACCCCTAAGTCCTTAATGGGAACAGGAATCTCGATTGTCAAGCAATTTGGACAAAAATAGCAAGAAAATCCGGAAATCAAAACCTTAGGAAAAGGAATGAAATCAATTAGCCACTTCTGGAAAAAATCTGCCTGTCCTTGATCGGAAAGCTCCGGACCTCGATATATTGATCGGATCATTTCAAATGTATCAAAGATAGCTTCGTTACGGATCTGGTGTTCAGATTTGCGAGGCACTTTTGCCCTAAGCGTTTTCGAAACACTATCACTACTAGAGCGAGGTGACTGAATGTCGTGTTGTTCCAGCAGATGCCTTTTCAATACCCAAGATCGGCTATACGATCTTCCACACTGTTCGCAGCTGTAGAGGAGTATTGTCCTCCTTTTCCTCATATCCATGTGTCACACTATAGTGTGACACGTTATTATTCTTTCATTTCTGGAATAGTAAGTAAAAACTTGCAATCAGTACTTCCATTGTGAAGTTAACTACGAAATGAATAAGGTATTTGATAAGATAGGTTACTTCATTCTACCAAGATTGAAGGAGATGTCATTCGTCGGTCTAATATTTATTCCAAATTTCAACTTATAATATAATAAAAAATATGATTTGAATAAGTATTTGTTTTGCAAATCGATAAAAATTAATAATTTAGATTGTAATCTGCGGATTCAAAATTCTTGATTTCATATTGAAAGTTTAAGAGTAAATTTCACTTTAGCCGGTATAACTTGAATTTCGGATTGACAACATACGTCCGGATTTATGCTAAGCCATCTTAATTATGATTAATTTTTTGCTAATATGACAGAACCATTAAATAAGGGATATTAACGTGAGGTATGCGTACAGGTGTAAGCCGCTATTTTGACGGGTCATTAATAGCAATAGAGAAAGAGCCGAATCACATCAAAATAATAAAATTATATTTAAATACAATCAGATTATAGTAAACTGACATTTAAGTGGCCAAAACGATCTTTTGTTTATAAAAATCAGTATGATTTGAAATTATTGGATACGTATTAATAAAATATTATAATGCGCCTCTGGCATCTGTGTACACAGGTTTTTGCAACAGCGTTGAACAGGTGATTATCCTCCTAAAAAGTTATTAGTATAAGACATGCACTCATGACAAGAACCAATGACAGATGAAGAAACGAGGCCACAACCACTACAGAGGGTTACTTAAAGAGCCAATTGGGATCCTGTGAACAATACAACCACAATTTCAGACGGTACGGGAATAAGGACGGTAGTTGGAAATCAAACAATACCTTTCAGCTCTTCAGAGAAAAGTAAAGCTGGAGGAATTTCACCCACAGGCATAGTACCTGGTCAATCAAGTTTGATTGGAGGAGGCTATTCTGCTACTGGAATTACTGCTAATAACCATGAATCAAATTCCCAAATAGATAGATCTAATAGCTCAGATATCCAAACAGACAAACAAAGCATGAAAAAGACTGCTAGTGGAATCTTGGAACACAGTAGTTAGCCTAATCGGGGTTTGTGCTGGTCTAGCAACTACTACTGCTCTATTTTTTACAATCAGAACTTTTCTTAGAGTCACGAAGACTGAACAAGTAATATTGCAGAAAGTATTTTCAAAGATATAAGATCATTGGAAAAAGATCTCAATGAAATTAATATGCTAGGATCAAGAATTCATCTCCTGAGATACTGAGAAAAGATAGTTGGAGATCCAAGGTATTTAGTCTCTATGTAGGTAACAAAGTAATCCGGGTTATAGCCTTCATTTAAGCTATTATTAAGAAGCACTTTGGGTGCATAAACAGATCCATGCTGATGAATTTTTAATCTTAACCATTCTCTGATAGGCTTGAAATTGCCCCTCTTGACGTCTTCCTCGTAATCCTCCAGATCTTTGTGCATCTTTGAAGCAATAATAGCTGCAGGATACAAAAGCTCAATTGTCTATTCAATTTGATAAGATGAAAACTGGGGCAGCCGGCAAAATCGTAATAATAACCATTTCTCGTTAGACTACCAGAGTTGAGCGCGGGGAGTGGGATTCGAACCCTTTGGTTTCACTTGGGGAGTCATCCATTCAATGGTAATAATCTTTGTGGAAAGAAATTAGTTGTCGGTCTTTTCTATATACCGTTTGAATTCCTCTGAGTAATTCTTGTTTCGTTTAAAATAATTTCACAATCTATAGAATCAAATCCGAGTTCAAGGGGGCCCCGCCATAAGAGGTATATGATTAAAGATCAATCATTCAAGGCCTTTGTCGATGATTGTTGGAATGTGCATAGCCTTATTAAAGAAAACATGGAGAAGAGATGGCTCTATGATGATACTGTCAAAAGTCCATGGGGTGTGGACAAGAGCAGTTCAAAAAGAGAAGATAGAAAGATCGGAAGAAGATGGCTGGAAAGATCCCATGACTACAAAGAAGCAAATAAACTGATAATTGATTTTCATGAACACAGCCGAAAGCCAGACAGAATTAGTAACAGTTCAAAAGATGCCAAAGAGAAACTCGCGGTACAAAAACAGATTAAATTGCTTGATGATATATCAATAACATCGTACAAGGCGTTACTGAATGATCATATGAAAGTAATTCTAAAGTATAACTATCTTGCAGAAGACCTAATTGAAATGACGGTTTATCCGAACTTGATGGAACAAAAAATCTCAATTACTAAATATAACTTGACCTAAAGAAGTGCATTTTTAAGTCAAGTTTGATAATTGCCGTTCTGCACTAACTTTTGTGCGAGTTCAGATTTCCCTGATTCTCCCATAGACTCTATTACAGACAAAAGTGTCTGAAGCTGCTTCTCAATTGAGGTTAGTCTATCTTGTTTTTCTTTCTTACTGTCAATTATTTCTTTATATCCGCTGTATGAAAGAATCATTTGACAACGAGAACAAAATCTTACTCCGGGTATTCAGACTTCAAAGCAATTGGGGCACTGTGTACAGCGTAGAGCATCGCTAATTTCTTTGTCTTCCCTTTTAATGATCCCTTTCTTTTGGAGAAGAATTTTGGTTGATTCCCCTCTTAGATGTACGTATACTTGTGGCATATTACTTGACATGCTCCAACCCGCGTGATCCTTTAGGGCGGAATCAGAAAGTATTTGTGACTTGGTACTTAATGAGTAATGCCTGAATACGTAAAGGGTCCAAGGCTTGGTTAACATGCCTTGTCAAATCCCCTTAAAACAACTCCTCAGATGGTTGACTCTATAAAGTCGTCAGACATTATGCCAACGCTTACCGACTAACCTTCTAATGTGTCTAATATATCATCATAACTTATTTGTCATTTATCTGAACCGAGGTTCTACTGTTTGATCTTCCTTTGGCAATGATATACGCGTGACTTTCCAAATTATTTTGCCACTAATCATGGCGAGGTATAAAAATATTGCATATTTTTCACTATTGTTACTCTTTAGTTTGGGGCGACTTTATGACCGCTGGTACAATAATACAAAATTAATCCTTCATCGCAGTTTAGACATCGTAGTATGTGTTTCAGGTTATGGTAAGTATAATCTTGGTCTTCGCATCCTTCTAAATTCTTCGTCCGTAATCTCGCCTATTGCAAATCTCCTCTTTAGAATAACGAATAGGTCTTCTGGAATTCAGGTCAGTTTTTATGCCAGTCGTTTTTGTCTCCGCCGTCAGAGGGGCAGCAATCTCTTCATTTGTAACTATTCTGAACGACTTGATCATCGTATTATCGAGAAATAAATAATTGGAGTAATTGTTATTTATGTGGGGTGGGGTGAAGACAGAAGCATGGCAGTTCATACGGAAAATATCAAGGCGGATGCAAAGACAGTAAGAGAATTGCTTGATAAAGTCAAGTACAAGATAGACTTCTTTCAAAGAGAGTACAAGTGGGAGGCTAAGCAGATTGAGCAGTTGATTGAAGACCTTACAGAAAAATTCTCTTCAAAATACCACGATTCTCATGCAAGAGAGGATGTTATAAGTTATCCCAAGTACTTTATGGGGCCGATAATACTAGGAGTCGGTGAAGATAGACGTTCTATAATTGATGGGCAGCAAAGATTGACATCATTAACTCTTTTACTAATTTATTTAAACAATCTTCAAAAAGACAGGATGGATAAGGTTGAAATCAAGGAATTGATATTTTCGGAAAAGTACTCTAGAAAGTCGTTCAATATTGAAATTAGTGATAGAACAGAGTGCATCGATGCACTATACAGTAATCGGCCATACAACCCGCACGATAAAATAGAATCTGTTCAAAACCTGGTCGCCAGATATAAGGACATAGATGAATCGTTTCCCCCCGACCTAAAAAAACAAGCACTCCCATTTTTTATAGACTGGCTAATAGACAATGTAGTATTTGTAGAAATTAAGACTTATTCAGTCGATGATGCTTACCTCATTTTTGAAACCATGAATGATAGGGGTCTCCGTCTTACTTCTACTGAGATGCTAACAGGATATCTTCTCTCTAATATTAAAAATGAGGAAAAAAGATTTGAGCTGGAGCAAGTTTGGAAGAAAAGAATCTCAGACCTAAAGCTGATAGATAAGGATGAAGACCTTGAATTTTTCAGAGCTTGGCTTCGGTCGAAATATGCTGAGACTATAAGACAATCTAGAGAAGGGGCCGAAAATAAGGATTTTGAGAAAATTTCTACTAGGTTTCATGACTGGGTTCATGATAAGCATGAAAAGATTGGGCTCCGTAAAGAATTAGATTATCTGCGATTTATAAAAGAGGAATTCATTTTCTATTCAGATTTGTACCAGAAAATAGTAAATGCTTCCGCAACCCTTGAACAGGGCCTTGAACATATTTACTACATCAAGAGCCTGAAATTTGCACGGTCTTTCTATGCCCCATTATTAATGTCTCCAATAAACATAGGCGACAGTCAAAAAATTATAGAGCAGAAATTGGCGATGGTCTGCAAATTTCTAGAAACTTTCATAGTTTATCGTCGTCTCAATAACCGAACAACCAACTATGCGTCAATAAGGTACACCATGTATTCACTTACAAAGGAAATAAGAGGAATGAGTGTGTCCGAATTGGCTGAATCCTTAAAGAAGAAGGTTCGGTCTTTTGAAGAGACATTGGAGGGAATGAGCGATTTTGGTTTGAATCAACAGAACAGGAATTTTGTACAATTTTTACTTGCGCGAATAACTAGCTACGTAGAAAAAGAGTCCGGAATTTCCACGAGCTTTGTAAAGTATTTTGACAGCCATGTATCCAAGCCATTTGAAATCGAACATATCTGGGCGAACACGTATGAGCTACATAAAAATGATTTCCATAAAGAAGCAGACTTTGTAGATTATAGAAACAGAATAGGTGACCTAATATTGGTCCCTAACGGATTCAATCAGTCATACGGTGCATCACCGTATGAATCTAAAGTTAAACATTATTACGGACAAAACCTTTTGGCGCAAACTCTGTCTGCCACATGTTATGAAAAGAATCCATCGTTCAGAAAATTTGTAGCCGAAACAAAACTGCCTTTTCAACCATATGAACATTTTACTAAGAATTCAATTGACGAACGACAAAGGCTGTATCAAATGGTATGCAAAAAAATTTGGGGCGAAGATGAGTTTAATCAAATTGTTAAATTGTCTTAGAATAACCAAATACTCAACCACGAAAAGAAGTATCTTTCGGAAGAAATTAAACCAGAGGTTCAATTGACTGTAGATAAGAAGAGTTGACGGGAGAAAGATCAGCTGAAAATCCTCCAGACGAAATTGAACAAACATAGTATCACGGGTATTTTACAGAATCCCTACAGTTTTCCAATTGGCAGTATTGAAAATTTAACGATGCTTACCAATATATTATGACAGATGTTGCATTTTACCAAGACATGTTTTAAATCAGGCTAGTCAGACGGACGATATTCGAGCGCAAAACAAAGAGTCACTTAAATAAGCAGGGTCAGGAGAATCAATTTAGCGGCTCTGGTTAACCGAACACATCCGGAAGGATCATTTTTCAGAGAAAGTAGGAGATGATAGCGCTGTTAAAGTTGAAGTAGATGTTTTTCAAGGGAGAAAGAAAATTGGTTATTTACTTGACGGAGAAAAATATCCGTTCACAGTTGAGTTTAATATCTCTGTCATTGCATTCATTGCCTCAGTCCTAAATTTTTCTGAAACTTCGAGCAGTAACAGTTTCAAATCGCGACAGAAAATTAGTCATACGGAACTTTATGGAAGAATTGTGTGAATATTATCAGTATGCTGTAGAACATAAAATTGATACACAGTTCAAATTCAGTGAGTTCCATAACATAAGTATTATGATTAAATTTCTAACAGAGGAGGGAGTAGAAGGGTTACCAAATAAAATAGTGGTCGACACATTGAAAGAGTATGCAAGGAAAAGAGGTTACATTGATGTTCAAGGAGATATGGTTAGTCTTACTGAAAAAGGATTAGCCGAATGTAAAAAACCTCATCACGATTGGGGTTAAATCTGAGGGAGGGAGTTTTTCGTTCACATTCGTATTACGTAATACGCTGAAAACTTTCCCCTGCTTTTCTTGTCAAAATCACTAAGACCTTTTTCGTAAACGCATGCAAAACACCAATTTCTAGTATATTTATACAAATCTTGAGGTTCAGATACCGTTACTACACCCGACACAGCTTTACCACATTTATCGCAAATTTGCTCCATGTTTCTACCGCTAAAACGTACTGTTGTATTGGTCCATATACAGTCATCCACCGAGATGAAGGATAAAATAGATGTCCTAGATTTGGATATGTTATTAACGTATGATCAGGATGATTTACTTCGGTAAGCTTTTGTTGAACTTGTCAAGAGAAACACTTGTTGAACGGGGGTCCAAGAATCATTTACTCCGTTGAGTAATAGTATACCTGTAGATTTAGAGACATTACCAATGATGCTTAGATTTGATATCAGCAATATTAGTACGGGGCTATATGTCCGGCAATTTTGAAATTCTTACAAGTTCTTCCCCATCACTTCTAGAAGTAGTACATGTATCTACGACCCGACCTGCTAATTTTTGTCTACTGTAAAATAATTCGGGGAGTTTTTTTGTAAATTTCTTTAATATTTTATGAAATCCTTTATCGGTAATGAATGAGCTGGAAAAATCAGATTCAGAATTACCCTTTATCCCTTCAAATGCTATTAAATTTAATATAAAGGCTGAGGACAGATCGGCAGTCTCCAAGTTTACATTAGATAGATCACTATTGGATAAATTCACGGAACATGACGGCTCATAGTCAATCAGATCACGTCCTACAGAACTGTTAGCAAGGGACAGATCAGCTCCCGACAGATCACATTTAGTTAAATCTGTATTCATTAATTTTGAACTGCATAACTTTGCTTCAGATAAGTTACTTCCTGAAAGGTCAGCATTATAAAGAATTGTTCCGGAGAGATCAGCATGAGAAAGATTGGCATATGAAAGATTGGCATATGAAAGGTCAGCATGAGAAAGATTGGCATATGAAAGATTGGCATGCGGAATTCTAAGTCCACTTAGATTGCAATTTGAAAAATCTAACTCTTGGTTGGAATAATTGTTCGCTATTTGTTTGTAGCTAAACTTTGCGAAAGTACTGATTGAATATAATATATTAACTAAATTAGCAATCTTAGGATTACATCGTGGATCATTGTCTGTAGACTTTGTCTTCGCATATTCTATTGTCTCATAAAGGAAGTTCGATCTATCTAAATGATTATGATAAGAGGCCTTTGTGTCTCCTAAATTTAGGTCCAATCCTGTATCAATATGGGGTTTGATTGCCCAGTCAGCGTCCGTTATGTATTGTATAACAGCAAATGTTTCTGGAGTCTTAATTTGATTGGAGTATTTTAATAATGCTTCTTTATCACAATTGCTAATTATCGATACGATCCTTCTTGACACAAGGTATTCCATTATCGACTTATAAGTAAATGAAAAGGTATCTTCGTTGTCGTCACTTTGCTGCCTAGTTAAGAAAGTTGAATTTTTTGCATCATGGTAATATCTATCTAGATACATTTTAACATGTTCTGGATCAGATTCAAATTCTTCTTGTACTTTATCTATTATCTCCTTTTTTGAAATAGAGTTAGTTCCTACATCATTGACTTGAAGAGCTAGTACTTCAGAAATTCTTTGCCTATGATTCTTGAGTTCGTTTTTAGAAGGCTCTGATAAATCATACCTTTTGTTTACATCAAAAATAATCCACCTCTCTGTTAGATATCTGAATATAGTAGCAGGATTAACAATAGATTGTTTTTCAATGTTTTCATAATCGTCATAGATTATTTGAAGTAATAATGGTCTCTTTGTAAATTCTCCCAGTTCTGGTTTTTTAATTACTTCCAACATTTTCGCTTTCTTTTGGCCATCGTGATTAACCTTGAAGTTCTTATCGATAAATTCGCGAATCTGATTTTCATCAAAATCTATGATTTCAAAAAGGTCGTGTCCTTCCAAAAACTTTTTTTCGCTATATTTAGACAGATATGTATGTCTGCTTGTTAGAACCACCTTGTTTCCTTTCTTTGCTAAAGCTTGAACAATTTGTATATTTTTATCTATACGTTTTTCATCGATTGTTGGACTTAATTCATCAAATCCGTCTAATATGAAAGTTATTTTGCCAATACTAATAAACTCCAAAAACTTCTCATCAATTATTTTATATTCGATTTTTATGTAATCATAGATACTGTTAATTAGTCTCTTTTCACTCTCTACCAGGGTGCTATCAATTGGATCAGTATAATTTAAGCTCCCTAATGGAACATAAATTGGGATAATATTATCATCATTATCTTCACATAATGTGAACGAAAGGTACGTAGATAACAAGGATTTCCCTGAACCATAGTCTCCAACTATAGTTATGAGCTTGCCATCATTCTTATCATTATCCTTTAATAATTTTGTTACTTCTCTTAGAATATCTAACTTTTCAGTTGATTCTGTTCCTGATCTAGGGTCTTTCTCACTGGGAATTAATTTTTTTATATCGTTGTATTTTTGACTGACGTATAAATGATAACCATCGAATTTTCTAAAATCATTAATTATCGGATTGTAAGCGTCACCTTTTTCAAAATTTTTGAAATCCTCCACAACGCGTTCTTTGTATATTCTAATTTGTATTTCAAATGTGCCTACAAGTCGATAAATAAATTCCATGGTCTTTTGCTCAATATTGTCTTCATTCATCCGATCATACATACTGTAAGAGAAGTCTAGAGGCGGGAGTTTCGTATCATCTAACCTGAATGAAAACTTTTTGATATAATTGTAATCTGAACTGGTCACACTATTAGTTTCTTTCTCCACCCACAAAGATTCCTGAGCATTCTTCGACCATATTAACAGAAATATCGTTGACTCTCTGAGACCTTTGTTAATTTTTGCTATTATCTCATCATCAATAGATTCAATTTGTTCAAAATCGACCCAAATTTGTTCGTCACTATAATATCTTTTAAGAATCTTAACTATCTTCTTGACGATATTATTATTTTTAGAAGAATGAGAAACGAATATTTTTACCATGTTATTTTCGCATTACATGTCCTTAAAAGTGTGTTTCATTGATAACTTATTATGTCCAGACTTTGAGGTATTTTTAACTAGCGTGCCCATCCAGATTTTCCATCGGTAGATATTGTGTCCGTATGAATATAGCATGATAAATCAGCCAATCAAAGTGACACAGTGCTTAGAGGACAGAGTGCTGGGGTTGCTAAAAAAAAAGATAATCTCTAGGCGAAAGGTCCGAAATGTCAATATTATCCGGCCATTCTAATAAAGCATAGTTACCTATTTGATTAGTTGCTAAGGTTTCGGTAATTCCGAGTTTATGCAAATAATTCCGGATTATTTCCAATCTTTCAAATATGGTATCGAGTCTATAAGAGGCACGATTCTTGGTCCAGTCTTCCCATCCCTAATTCTGACTTCGGCATATTGGGCACCATTATCAGAGATATTTAATTTGATGTCAGATATTTTTAATCCTAAAATTTCATGGGGTCTGGCACTCATGTCATTTGCCATTGCATGATAGCAACGGTCTCTTTTATCAGGACAATACTTTAGAAAAATAGCATGCTCTCTTGCATCCCAGATATCGGAAGGCTTGTAAGAAGTTTTTTCCTTTCTCGCAAGTCTTTTAATTCCTTGCATACATGGTGGAGTAATTCTTTTTCTCTGGTCCGGCTCTTCGGAATTATATAACCATTTGAAGAATTTAAGAAGAATCATTTGTTTTATATTATAAGAGCCAATCCATTTGTGAGAAAGGTTGTCCTGAATGTAGGTACAGCTACTACATTTTCTTGATTGATTAAGATAAGAAAGTATCTCATTTTTATCCATAGTTTTAAATGGTTTGTTATCATGAAATTGTGAAAGCCAGACAATAACCTTGATTTTTCCCTCTTTGGTTGAAGGCTTGATATTGATTTCTGTAATTTCTGCAGTTATGTAGTCAGAGATGATATTAGCATTTTCAGGACTGATCAGAGCTAGCGTTTTGAGTATATTGCGATAATATGGTTTTGATACATCTCGAGTTATCGCTTCTATTTTATTATATAAGTCATTTTTGAGCGATATAATAGGTCTTGTTTGAGATGGTTTGAGCATCAAAGCACTATCAGCATTATCGGCTACTCTATAGCTATTAAGATTGCTGTTAGAAGCCCCAAGTGAAGCGCGGGGAGTGGGATTCGAACCCACGAGTTCTTGCGAACATGGGATTAGCAATCCCACGTCCTACCAGGCTAGGCGACCCCCGCCCGCTAAGTAAAAGATACTTTGACTTCCAGTATTTGGGTCATTTTGATGAAACAATCAACCATAATTTATCTTCATAAACATTAACACTATTACCTATAGATGTCTATAATAGATAGACAAAATAAACAATTATCTTAAAGAATTTCAGAACGTAAGACCAGTACAAAATATGGCTTTGCATAAGTATTAAGAAAGAATGTTTCTGACGTGCAATCAGCTGTAAGGAAGTCAGCAGTGTTCATGCCAATTGAAAATATAATCAATAGCGCCAATCTTGGATCATACTCTCTTTCTCCCGTATTATTTCTGCAATATGGAGGACATGAATAGAATGAAAAATGTAACTGTCAGCTATTCGCAGAGAATCCTTGGATTATTCCTAATTGCAATATTGTTCATCGCTTCATCAAGTATTGGATTGGCCTTTTCTGTGTCATCATCTGCTACGACGAACATAGAATCTTGTAATGAAACACAAATCCTTGGAGTATCAGCAAGCGCATCGGATAAGAGCTTCCCTGCATCCGCGGTCTTGGATTTGAATCCACAGACGCTCTGGTCTACATACGGCAAGGGTGCCTGGTTGCAATTGGATCTTGGCAAGGTAAAGACTGTATGTAGTCTGGATATATCGTGGTATAAGGGAAATCAGAGAAATGTCAACTTTATTATTTCAGTTTCAAAAGATGGGTCAACCTACAAGAATGTCTTTGATTCAAAAAGCAGTGGAACGACAACATCATTTGAAAGATACGACCTCCAAGATGTAGATGCGAGATACATAAAGATTACTGTTAATGGTAATACTCAGAATAACTATGCAACTATTGCCGATCTTAGAGTGAACACTGCGGGTCTTGAAAATATAAATCCCGTTGAACAACCAAATGTATCCAGCGGATCAGCAG
>JBBRRH010000073.1:0-19642 GCA_038201105.1 Nitrososphaera sp.
GGAAGGAGATGTGATACAAGCCCTGCTAATGATGGTTGAGAATAACTTTCAAGAGAAGGAAATTAATTAATGTTACATTAATTCATACAGAAGAGGGTTAGGATATGACTACCCTAGTCCATCTAAGCATCTCCAAGCTAAATACAATACCAGAGCAGGGTGTAGCCTCTCCAAATTATGAAGTCGTAGAGTCTAGACGTAGAATTAAGAAAGATAAAAAACAATGCATTCGAACCAATTGAGGACCCTATCCCAAAACTTGCCGGCAAACCTGATACCGATTTGGAAGCCATGTTGAAAGATAGAGGTGGAACTATTACTTTTATCCAAGACACTGGAGAAGACGAGGAGGAAGAGGACTCATACTAAATGTCTCTAGCAAATAAGGACATTTCAAAGTTGAGCTAGACATGATAAAACTAACTCCCCTTTCTTTTGAAAGTGAAATAATTGGTGAGCTTGCGGCAAACAATTTTCTGTTTCCATCCAATAGATACACGATGCCGCAAGTTCACCCACTCACACTTGAGTTGAACTAAGGTAAGATAAGATAAGATGAGACTAAGATAAATGTACCCAGTAAAAAAGATTCTGACAAAAGACTTCCTAAAACAGGATATAGACCAGCTCACTTACAACCCTGACTCGTTTGATAGTTTACATTCAAAAGCTGAGAAATACGTCAAGGATAAGCAATGGCTTGCATGCTTGGAAGTTCTCGATAAGATACAAGCCGATAAGGAAACTATCTAGTCAGTTCATTAGGATTTTCGTAACTTATCTGGGATTAGTCGAGGCAACAATGACTGATATTGTCATATTTATTTGAAACAAGGGAAAAGGGAATAAAGAATAATTAAGTAAGCAAACGACTTGTGTCATAGCAAATATCAATCGTAAACCAATAATTTGACACTATTTACATTAGACAGAATATTCAGATATCCATTCTGGCTCTTGCGGACAAGAATCTGAATTCAATAACTTTTTCCATAATTCATCATTCAGCCTGTCATTCATTGGCTGTTTGAATTCATAGTAACTCAAAACAGGACCAGCACCAATAGAAATTTTGCCATCAGGTAATTTGAAAGCTACAAGAAGAACTTTCAGATATCCTACTCCCTCCTCCAATACAGTTTCAGAATTTAAGTCGGTATGGACATCTGCTACGGCCATAGCATCTCGGGGCTCGCGGTCAGGGGATTTAAAATATGAGGTTAGGGAGCTTAAGTGGAGCCCATAATCTCTGATAAACTCGTACTCTTTGCCTGAAAGTGGGTGATTCTTTAGCTCTTTCAAAGATATTGCCATCACAGTTTGCAGAATATTTTTTAGCTTTTCAACTCCTATAAGAGTGCCCTCAGGTATTCCACCGATTTTCTCAAGGAAAGCAATAACGGCTGTAACTAAGGAGTGAACTCTATCATAAAGCTCTGGGATAGGTTCGACGTATCCGAGAGTTGTAGATTTAGGAGGGGGTACAGATGGTCCTAAAATCGGTGTGTAGCTTTGCTTAGCATAAAGAATTGTGTCATGTCTTAGTAGAGTCCAAGATGCCAAAGCTGTGACAAGCTCTTTGTATTTCCATGCCTTAGTTAACATGAACGTAGGATATTTACTATCGAAACTATCTAGTAAAGCTCTTAGTGAATAAAGCCATCCATGATATAGGTCCTTATTCCACTTATCATAATCATAAGATTCAAGCTCATTTTGTAACTTGCTAAATGCCTCATGATACCCGTTATAATTGGAGTCTCCTAAATCCTGCAGTAAATCTCTTGCTATAGTCGAGCCTAGTATAGCCATAAGGTCAAGTCCTCTTGGAAAGACTCTAAAGATTTCGCCATTTTGTGTGCGAATTGCAGTAAATGGCTGAGTATCTCCAGTATGTTCAAAGGAAACTAAATTAGAAAATATATAGGAATCTAGAGTAAATCGTTGTCCAATTAACCGCATTCCTCGGCTCTCACTAAGTATTTTATTGGCCGCATCTCGCGACAAAGATGGCACTATCACTCGCTGCGCGGATGTCCC
This sequence comes from Nitrososphaera sp., assembly GCA_038201105.1. Taxonomy (GTDB): domain Archaea; phylum Thermoproteota; class Nitrososphaeria; order Nitrososphaerales; family Nitrososphaeraceae; genus TA-21. The sequence goes on from JBBRRH010000073.1 coordinate 2,041, forward strand.
ACCGCTGATTCTTGGAGGAGGTAATTTATCTAATGCAGTTTTTAAATGTTTGAGAAAATCTTCTTGCGTCAAATGTTGTAAGTCGAAGTTACCATTGACAAGACCATGCATAACATTTAGAAATTCATACGGTTCTATGTCATCTGCAGCTCCAGCAAAGAATTCAGTGACCAATTTCAAACTATCGAATTCATTTCTTACCATTTCATTTTTTGAAATAATTTGGACAACCAGAGCTGCTTGTATCACCTGCATTATATTTGATATTTCAAAACTCATCAAACCGTACCACATTAGAGCTTTGAAATAGTTCTGGAGCTTTTCGCTATCTGAGTAGTGTCCACGTGTAGTGAATTGCGTATAGTCAACTTTATATCCAAAAATTACGGAATTAGAGATTTGAGAAGACCTTATATTTGCTAGTTCTGATGTGACCAAATCAGCTACATTACGTGGCACGTCCTCTTCATGAACTAACAATTTCAATGCCACCGAAAAGTAAGCTATGTTGAGTCTTGCTGCCTCCTTTAATTCATTATTAGTGACGTTACTGAATATCGTGCTCGACTCTGATAGAAACGTCTTTGTTATTTTCAGTGCCTTATCAAATAGCGACTCTTCTTCCATTGTTTTAAGAATATTGTCGAGTGTGGCATGTAATTCATACAGAAGTGAATCACATGTAACAAACATAGGAATACCATATCTCCTTACGTTTTTGTAAACTTCGTATATTCCACTGGGGTAAGCATAAGCAAACTCGTACTGTTCTGTATCGTACTGTTCCGTGCGATGACGAATGACAGCAAAACCGTTCCTTATCAGCATATTTTTTGCGGCTTCACTCAGCTGAAATGTATTGAGAATATCCTGAAAATTGGAGATTTTTTCTATGTCCAAAGGCAAGTCATAATGGATATCAGATGTGATAGACGAATTGCTATTACCCGTCGAGCTGCTGTTCACTATCTTTTCAAAATTCTCTAAACCATCGGACGATATAAGGAATCGTCAGCTATTATCTTTACTTGTAACAGTTATAGAGAGTAAATCTCCTTGACGTGAGGAACCGTGGTGGTCAAAAGGGAGGCAGGGCAATCGCATGGATTTTTTTCGGCGAATATGGAACCCGTCGGAATAAGACTGGATATAATAAATTAAAGAATATGTTGGAGAATGCCGACATGATTGCAAAGAGAAGTCTTAGACTTGGACACATTGCGATAGGACTATTCGTCCTTGTCTGAATTGTTTCCATTATTCTTTTTATCAAACAATTTGAAATCCAGACGCCTCAAAACTTCGAAATCTTACTACTTGCCTATGTTATCGCCTCATGGAATTACAAAGCTCGAATAATATTACTTTGCATCTGATGTAATAACACCTAATAGAAAAATGAGTTTCAAGGAAATGAAATGATGCGAGTATATCTTATTGTTATTCTATCAATTGCTGCAAATCCAGTTATTCAACCATTCACTGATATGGCGAACGAAACTGGGTCTTTATGTTCACGGAGACGTTGATTATGTCAGACTTATCACTTCAAATGAATCAATCATTTTTCTTACGGTTGGAAGATATTTATTAAATTCCTCGGGGTAGGCAGCGAACTGTAAATTATAAGCTGAACCATCATGTATGGTAACTACCTGCAATACCTTATACGTCTGTTTATATTCATAATGTTTAAATTCAAAATCATAAAATGCTAAATTCGCATCACCAGAACCACGAACCTTTGTCTTATTTATACTGAAAATATGGGACGTCTGGGGCGATTGTTCATCATGATGTATGGAATTTGATACCAGTTCTCGTGTCAGGGAATCAAGAGTCATGTTCGGTTTTATTCCTATATTGGTTTCAATCCGTACTGCTGGAGAGAAACGTATATCGAAATTTGGCTCGCTGTAAAAATTTGGTAAATTAATTACTACCAATTCTGGATTTTCATTTATTTTTGCTCCCTGAGGATAATCTATCTTGAAGCCGTACAGAGGGCTGTTGTAGGTCAAAAATGCAGCGGTAGTGTTACCGAAATCTGAAGGATTTGAGATAATATCACTGTTTTGAGACCGGATTTCTTGTTCCATTGACGTACCGAAAGACCCATTGACCTTTTCGCAGTTACCATAGGAATCTCCATTTAAGCACGTTGGTAATTCATTGGTATTAGTAAAACTTTCACAAAGGCCGGATTCACTTTTATAGGTTCCATTGGGACAACGAGCAAAGACTTCATCATGAAAATACAGGATGGAAGATAGAAATATTGTCAATCCCAGTGAAATGATTATAGAACTAATTGTTCTTCGGAATGTAAAATGTCCAGTGCAACTCAACGTGTAAGTGTCACCATTATCTTACACTAATCTTTTGCTGCTGTTAGTTACAAACAACCAAACATGACAGAAGAATAAGACCAGATATTCGCAGGAGGTTTGCATTCGAGATAATTGGATTCAGTGATTGGAGGAGGAATATACTTACAGGAATAACAAAAAATAACGATTGGTATCAAGAAGTTCAAAAGTACGTAGGTCAGATGAAGACTAAGGCCTCTTATTTTCGTGATGAATACTATATCATTATATAACTTCAGGCATTGAGTCTTAACTAAATCAGGCGCCTGAGCTTAGGTGGTTTAGATGTCTAAAAATCCGTTAACCAATTATGACAACTTCTTAAAATCTATTCGGTACTATCGTTTAGTTGATTTGATGCAGTACATAGAGGTGCTTCTCTTTTAGCCTGTTGATGATTTGATTGAGAGTACTATACCGATTCTGCATGGTAATAATGTAAAGCTCTCCTACCGGTTGGGAACTTGATAGTGTTGAATTGAATATCCTATGAAGTACGTAAAAGCGAATTAGCTATTGCAAGCTAAGTGAGGGTTCCTAGTCCCCTCAAAAAATATAGGCAAACTAAGTCTTTGATGGGCCAATACGGCAATTATACATGGTGGTATTTTATTTGGTTCGAAATTATAAGTATAAGTATAACATTCTAAAACAGTGTCAAGACACCTGTTTTCACGCACGGTTTACAACTTTTTGTTGGCTTAAAGTTAATAAACGTATTAAATGTACCCACTCTACTTTTTAACTGCCTAATGAATAGTGTCTATAAGGCTTTTTTTACGCACGAGTCACAACTTTTAGTGTCATTAATTTGATATTTTTGGCATCTCTGGCCTAGTAATTATGACTTTATCGCCGTCAGTAAACATTAACATTGTATCGCCTATGTGCAACTTGGCTTTATCTGCGATGTTGCGTGGTACACTGACAATCAAGGGTGGATTCTTACCCGAGCGTGCTGCCCTTATCGTCACTTGTTCTACAATAACTTTCTTTCCGTCTACATTCAATGTTGTATCGAAGGATATAGTTTTGTATATATGAGTATTGTCATGGATATCTTGAAATCTTTTTACCATCTCAAACCATATGCCTCGTGTATATAATAATATTGCTGTTGATATACATTAATACATTAGTATATCTGTAACTATACTTACAAACATGAGGCTTGTAAAATCATGCAAGAAACAACTAGAGTCGATTGACAAGAGCACTCGGTGGCTAAAGTATAATCTTGATGGTACGACGCATAATTGCAGAAATCAAACAGAAACCAAGAAGGTAGAGCCAAGGCATATCGTGCTGAACAAGCTCTAAGCTTTGGAAAAAGAGTGATGCACATTGGTAAAATGGGCTGAGATAATCGACCAAATAAAAATAGAATTAGAAAACTACAGATTGGAGGGTTACGATAAGCCGACTCTCAGGTCTATGTTCTATCGGCTCTACGTCAGGGAATTAATCCCTAACACTCGCAGCGCCTACGGTTCTTTGGTTCATGCCACAGTTAAAGCCAGAATGGATGGAATACTATCATTAGATTGTTTTTACGATGAAGTCCGCAGCGTAGTAATGAACTTTTCTGAGGTATACATGACTCCAGACGAATGGATTGAACGTTACGTTACGAGCCTGAAAAACTTGCCAAAAAGATATCCAAATCTGATACCAAGATGGCATAATCAACCAAATTATGTCGAAGTCTGGACTGAGAAAAGCGCAATGATAGGCAGTTTACGTCCGCTACTGGCTGATATAGATGTCAGAATAGTTCCTTTTGTAGGATATACAAGTTTAACATTCCTCAAGGAAGCGGCAGATAGAATAAGACAACAGAAAAACCGAGGTAAAAAAGTATACATATTCTACTACGGTGACTTTGACCCTTCCGGCGAGCACATGCCTTTAGATTTGGAGGAACGACTAGGGGAAGGTAATAGAGAAAGAAGTAAGAGAGGCCTCCATGTTTGGCATTTGATAGAACAGTTCAAGCATGTTGCTATTACCTTTGAGCAGCGTGAAAGGTTTAATCTACCTGAGAAGTTTGATTCCAAAACGGAAGAGAAATTATATAGAGATTCGAGGGGGCCAGCGTTCCTGTGGAAGTATGGAAGATTCTATCAAAACGAAATTGATTCATTGCCTGCACTTAGGCCAAGAGAATTTAGAGAAATGGTAACTCGACCAATAGATGAACTATTTGATGAAGGTATTTACCAAAAAGTCTTGAATGAATATTCGGCAGATGATATACGGAAGGTGCTAAAATATAGGGTAAAATTCCTGTCTAGACAGTAAACTAGAATAGTATTGTCAGTTCCTTCGCAAATACGTTTTTTCAATTAATCTACCTAAGGCATGCAACTACGCTACGAATTGCCAAAAAGGGTTCAGCTTCACAAACCACAGGTAATTGTCATTTCTGGTCTAACAGACCAGTTCCTTCACGAACCTAATATTGAAATTGATGAGTTTGGACGCCTCATATCGCAAAATCGCAGAATTAAGGGCGTATTGATATTTATAGTAAAGAAGAATGAAGGCCGAAGTTGAGTACGTAGCTTATCGCAAGCTAAAAAGAATATTCATTCCAATTATTGATATTGAATCAGAGAACCCTGAAGATATAGAAGTCTATGAATTTGAGGGTCAAAATTTCAAATTGATTGCAAAATGAATCGGCCGACAAATGTATCAACCGACCGGCTGAAAACCGTAGTAATCCCAGAAATATTTCCACAACTCATTCAATTAGCGAGCAATTCAAATCCCATATGTTTTGAGTAGTCTGTTCTGTAACCCTTTGAGTTTAGGCAGCAGGCCGAATTCGAAAAGGTCTCCCATACCATTACACGTCCTGGGATTAACAAATTCTGCAAAAAATTGATTAACCGTTCCCATTTGCATACCAAAATCCAAGAATATCTTGGTTCCTTTATCTTCGATTAGAAACTTGTTTCCTCCTATTTCGTGCACACCACCATAGAAAGAGATTTTAGATGTCAAACATCGTGGTAGTTGTTGCCGTTACTTATTTCCTTTCTCATAAACGGTCGCGCATAGGAACTTAGAACATAGTGAAGACATTGTGTAATGTGACTTTGCTAGTTTTATATTCTTGGTAGATTAAGAATATTACGCTGAATACTTTCAGTATTTATGGTTAATTAAAAAAGGTCAAATTCTCAGCATATACATTTCCATTACAGGTTGAAATTTGCAGTACAATCTAATCCAAAAAATAGTAGAGCTCATGTGGGCATTGTTTCACACCGAGCACTGGGATTCTGCCGTTAGACTTACTCTCATAAAGCCTTTGGCTATAATCCCTGTTAAGTCTTCCTTGAATTGTAACTCGATTGCATTTTATTACTAAGTATCTTGACAGAAATGTGTATTAGCCCTAAAGAAGATTAGGAATTTTGCATCCTAACACCTCTCTTGGTTATTAACTTTCATTCTTCCCAGAATCCTTGGTAACATGCCTCTTGGCTTAGGAAACCAGCCAAGTTGGCTTTGGTGTGTGCTTTACCATTTAGATGGTCATACAAATCAAAACCTGTGTATTTTTTGAAGTTTCCATCTTCTTGGCATATCGGACATGCGGCAGCAAATTCTTGATTGGACCCTCCAAATTGCTGTTTATTTTCACTACTTATTTTACCTCACCTCCGGTTATTGTTGTTGCTCTTGTTGTTGGTTGAGAGTTAGATTTTACTATCCTCATTTTGTCTATCATAATACCTTTTTTTGTCCTTGGCAAACCGTATTTACTTTCATCACTTGTAGTCCGGGAACTCCAAAAGTTTCTCCAATAGCATTCATAACATAGGAAAAGACCATGCTTAATTTTACAGTGTTCCGCAAGTTTCCTGTCGGGATAAATTTTTGGAAGGATGAGACCCTGTATTTTTTCTATACCTCTATTCTCGACATCGCCAACATCCATGCCAAAAAAGTAATCTATCGGCATTGAAGCAAACTTCTTTCTCCCACAGGAAACACATTTTCTGAAGGTACATCCTGCATTCGTTGCTTTTTTCCAATCTATCTTCATTTTAGTGCCGGCTCCACTGCTTCTGTGCTCTTTTCAATCCTTGAATTAGTAGCATCTGTTTTACTATCTCGCATCGAATATTGGGTTGCAATTTGTGCGTCATTATTATATTGGGTTGCAATTTGTGCTTCATTATGTGAATTCCTTCTCGATTTTTCTCAGTAACCCGTCTTTGACGAAGATTTTTACAATATAAGATACGCTCCTGTTTTTTTCACATTTATCTAAATGCTCTTTCAATCCGTTCTCCAGAGCTTGCTTTAGGTCAAGCTCAATCGTTTCAACTTCTTCGATTGACGGAAACCGATAGCTTGGCATTGACTTTGATGAATTTCTGCCATCACTTGTTTGGATGGGAAGCCTAACTAAGGAAGTTGATTCTTCTGTAACTTTGTTAGATTCATTATGCGAGTTCACGGGGTTGGAATGTAACATTTTTCTATTAAAATCCCCTGAAAAAAGTTTGCGTACATACCACTCGGTCAGTTGATTCTTTGTTGCGTCGTACACCATTTGTATTATAATATTGTCTGAGAATCCTAGTAGTTGTCCATCATTCAAGACTTGTTCCTTCAGTCTCGAAACCTCAGCGTAATTCGATTTCTGCCTGTCTGTAGTCAGTTTATAATTAATCAGAGCTGAGCCGAGTTTTGCTACTTTATTTACAAATTCTTTTTGATGTAATATGTCCTTAGACAACGCTTACCTCACCAAACTAAAAAATGGACAATGGGCAACCACAAGCGTTTCCACCGGGGAATATCATTGTGAATAGGCTTAACAAGGCTACATCGCTTTGAGTCTTCGTGAATTCACTATTTTGAGTCAGTTTGTTTACCATAAACTCAATCCTTTCTGTTGTGGCGTCAATCTTCGCAGCTCGTCTTGGCATTAACAGATAGTCGTGTAATGCTCGGGGGTCGAAGTATTCCAACTCCCCAAAAGATAGGGGCTTTGAGGCATTGACCTTTGCTATTCCGTCGTATGTGACCTGACCGTTTGTCTTACAATAGGCTCTTGCAACAAGGTCACGGACTACCCATTCGCCACGTGAACCAAGTCGAAGTCGCTCAACTCTAAGACCGAACTTTCGGTCAAGTTCTAATATGACATTCAGACAGTCGACAACCATGATTACAAAGATATCAAAAGGGTCGTTCCCCTCGACAGGAGAAGGAAGGAATTCCAATGTAGGTTTCTTTCCCATATTTAATCTGACCCTGACACTGTCAACTTTGGATTTGTATTGTACCCAATTGTGCATCTGTATTTTTTCCCAGTCCACGGGGATAGTAGGCATCTGGGATACGTCAGCAACGAACTGAATATTCTCAGCCCGACATTGAAGGAACTGAGGGTTCTTTTCATACAGGTCGAGGAAATTTTTACCTGCCTGCGTTAGCTCACACAACTTGAATGCATCTCTAAAAGTTTCCTTAACAAATCCTTCTTCTTTTGCTCTAGAAATATAGTATGCCACTAGAGATGGAGATGTATTCAGGAATTTCGCTATATCTTTAGGAGCCTGACCGTTCCTTACCATGACCAAGACAGGTAAAATTAAAGATTTATGATAAAATTTTGAACTCTTCATTTTGGTTTGTTCCGTCTAAGACACGCTCCCTGACCTGATAATTTTTCTAACACGAAAAGCACTTTCAGCAAATTCTACGACTGCGTACGAAGCATGTGCAACTGTAAGCGCAATTTCCTTGAAAATTGTTAATCTAGATGTATTACTATTAAGCTCTTGACAATAAGAACGCAAAAGTTTATTCTGTTGTCTGGTTAATAGATTCATGATTTCCGGTTCACTCCTGAAATCGCCTTTCCTATTGGCGCTGGGGTCTTGTCCACCCTAGGGCTATCCCATTCGATTACATCTTTGAACAGTTCTTTGCAATGATAACATTGGCGAGCAGTCAAATGCCTGCTAAGTATGGTGGTTATCCTAATGGCATCTTTCACTACATCAGTATCATGTGACATCGCATACGACCTCCAATTTTCGGAGAAAAATTCCACCCTTGAGGGGTTCCAAAACTACGTAGGTGGGCTTGTCTAAACAGTAACTTTTGCTCATGGAATACGGAATCGTAAATATTATTGTTCGATTTCTGTTGCCATACCAGGTTTTGATTATTTGCTGATTTGCTGACATTGATTGTATATTATAAAGATAATAGATATATTATGCCTACGTAATAACATTATATGGGCATATTTGTCTGACAATCAACTAGATAGAAAACGTGGGAGAAATGATTTCAAATTCTCAAAGTTATTAGACGAGTATTTGAAAGAGAAGTTGTCGATAGAGAAGGAGATAAAATCGAAACCTGCTGAGGGCGCAAGGCTTTCTAAATCAGATTTGAGGAGAATCCGAAATAATGATGATAAGAAAGTTCGTACTCTTAACAACCACATCTTTCGCTCTATGGCTAACTTGATACATTTCTTTGAATTTATCAACAAGCATTCGTCTGTCTTTGGGAAATACGATGAAAAAACTAAACTGTACAAAGGATTGTTTGATGACGATATCGAAGAACTTTTTGGATTCAAGGGCCCCTACGCGGAAAGATATCCAATTAACGATGCGGGCTATCTTGTATTTGTAAGATTGATGAACACCATTCTGCAGTATCCTAATAGAAATATTAAATTCCAATTGGCTCGTACTATGGCTCATTGTGTGACTCAGGCAATCACCGCCATTGCTTGGGAAAAAAATCGTGACCCAGACACCAGCGCTATCCGTTCACCAATTGGACAAATCATGTCAGATGATTTGCTTCGAACAAGAATCTGGGCTGAGCATTTTACTTCCGAAATAAGGGTGAACAAAAAGGAACCACGTAGAATGATTGGATTCTAATCTAGCCTATTTAGATTTTAAGGATTTCTTGATTTGTTCAATGTCTGAGCGAAGTTGGTCGACATAGCTCCTCTCGACTTCTAACCGTTCCACTTTTTGTCTTAATCGGAATTCTTCATTGAGGGTAAGTGAATTTACTACGGTTAGGTACGAGTCCAAAAGGTCTTGATAATTTGGCTTAAAATAGCTGTTATCCAGGCGGGTGTCGTGGCCCATTAGCCTCTCCTTCTTAGTATGATTTACGTTCGCATTAACCAAGACAGAATTAAAGAATTTCCTGAATCCGTGTAATACCTTCCATTCTCTCCTAGTATTATGATTCGTTCCTATTTTGAGTATCTTTTCGACTCCTTGCGTTTTAAGCGCCCTTTCCATCAAACTCTTAATCCCGCTACTTTTCAGCGGCTTCGGATACCCTACAACTCCGATGCTACCACGTGTTTTTGTAGTCGTCTGCCACAAGTCACGCATTAGCCAGGAATCGCCAATTATCTTCTCGCCGTATGACGCCCTAAAATCAATCCAATCTTTTAAAGCGAAGTATGCCTCCGCAGTTATGAAACTATAATACTCGTCAGGTTCTCCACCATATACAATGATTCGCGCCGCCACTACTTGGCCGTCTTGCATCATAGGAATAATATGTTTCCACTTAAGGTAATCCCATGCACCACCTCTAATCCCAGATGATGCCATTACAAGAATAATTGGTTTAATCCTTCTATCTGGATACTTCATTAGTTGAATTATTTCTTCGACAGTCGGTGCACGGTCTTCACCGTATTCCTTCTCCTTCATGAGTCCCTTGGCAATCTTCTTCCAATTGACCACAATATCATTCATTTCGCAAAAGAGTTTGGCAGCCTTGTAGTAATTCCTGACAGTGCCGGCTGTGATTTCATTTTTGTCGAGTCTCCTATTTTGCGCTGTTATAAAATTAATGAAACTACTATATACAAATTGGTCATTTCCTTTAGCCCTTTCGATGAATTCCTCGGCCTGTGCGTTCAAATTCGTCAAATCAGCAAATAGAAAGTCAAAGAAGAATTTCAATCGCTGCGGGTATTTCCTTTTTGTTTCAGGGGCCCTGAGTGCGTAAATAAAATTATCAATTGGATTTGATTCAAGCTTGTCAAAGTGCTGTTCCGTACGCTGAATTTCGGACTTCATGGCACCATCCATATCTATAATATAAAAAGGGAGCCGTATTTATGCACCATTATTAATGCGGGCCCGTCGGGATTCGAACCCGAGACAGCCGGATTTCTTTCTATCGATAAAAGTCCGGTACTCTACCTGGCTGAGCTACGGGCCCATTAAGTTGGATTACCGTCAGTTACAGCATAATATATTGATTTATCAACCATTCAAAAACGTCATTTTCAGTCCATAGGGAATTCATGGGGTTGCCGCTAAAATTCAATTAGGTTAAAGATTGTGGCTAAGCATGAATTGAAATCAAAGATGCAAATCCAAACTCACTGCAGCCAAAGCAACATTAGATCATAATTATACGTGGAAATATTCGAAAAATCATCTCACTCATGAAAAAACATCATTAAATAAATTCGAACTATCTACGTACGACCAATAATCAATGAAGAAACATTTAATTGGTCACAAACAAAATTTCGAATATGCGCCCGGGTAGTATAGTGGTGTGTAGTCAAATATTGAATGTCTAACACCGTATAATCCGGTCCAGTATGGGGGACTGTCACTCCTTCGACCCGGGTTCAAATCCCGGCCCGGGCGCCTGTTTCTTTTAGAAAATATTTGATGTTGTCTTCAAAATAGTCGAAAACTGTAATGTGGGGGACAGCTATGTAAGATAGAGCGGTTCCAAGGAACACTGTTGAATCAAAAGGCTTTCCTACGGGGTCAAATATTCTTCCACCCGATTCATGCACGATGAGATAAGATGCTGCGAGATCTGTCGGACGGATCTTCATCCTTAGGTCAATGCACAGATCAAGGAAGCCCCGTGCTAGGTAGCATAGTTCTAGTGCGTTTGCACCAAAATGCCTCAAATGCTTCAGTCTTATAATCAAAGGTGTTAATGATACTATAGTTTCCTCAGAGATGCCAGAAATATTGACGCCTGCAATCAAATCATTAAAGTCAAGATTATCAAGTCGTGTAACGTGGATTCTTCTTTCATTCAGATAGGCTCCATGATTCTTCGATGCATAATATAGATCTCCATTGGCCAGATCTATTACCGCAGCGTCAGTCACGCTACTTAGCTTGGTATCAGTTGCATACGCTAAGGAGCAACAACAAAACGGCACTCCCCTTAAGGCATTTGTAGTGCCATCGACCGCGTCCATAATTAGAAAACCTTCATTTCCTTCTATTACCCCGCACTCCTCTCCAATTATTGTCGGGTTTTTAGAGGACTCTCTCAAAGTTTGGATCACTGCGTTTTCTGCGACAAGGTCAATCCTTCTCGAGATGTCGCCACCTGCACCTTGATTGAATTTGGTACCTGCTTGGGGCGTCCCCATTAATTTCTCAGTCTCTACATAAGCTCTCCTGCACGCATCCTTTAGGATCTGTAGCATTTGAATATCTCAAGCAGCACTGATATAAAATACTCTGTGCATATCAAATATGTTGTGACACTAGTACGATGAAAGATGACCTGGCCCGCTAAGCAGTGTTGAACTAGATCTCATTTTATTAATGCATCCATCATGCAGTAGCACACGCAAGTATCAAGTCACTCGGGAACTCAGCGTTTTATCGACTCCAATTCATATTTATATTGCAGTGTCCCATTAAGATTATATACTTCAGCCTTTATTGGTAACGGTAACTCTTTGACTAAATATAACTTGCTTTGTTTTTTGCCAATCTCGTAGCCGAGAATATACGTATTGAAAGAACCAGCAGGCGTATCAATCTTCTCAACTCCTGTAATCCTAACACTTTCGGTTGAAGCACCGATATTTACGGTGTCCCAAATTGCACCTACGACTAAATATTTTGGCTCCCTGGCAATGTCCCTAATAGCAAAAATAGACTTGCTGATAGGCATCAAGATCTTTTGTGTTGGTTCATCCAAAATCCCTGTGGGTATCAATAATGCTTTCGAAAGACTAAGGTTGTACTTTGACACATTATTATTATTTGATATAGTCAGAAGTGCTCTCCAGTCTTTGCCTTCATCAAGAAATTTCATGGAAACATCCTCCTTTGTGTTAAGGGATGCCATAGATTGATCTGTTAAGGAATAGTTTAACTCCATGCCATTAGCAAGGTTATTTCCTACTGCCCAAAGATCTTTTGCGGATGGTGGATTCAAAAGGGAAGGACCGGGACCTGAAAAGCCACCTCCTATTGCAATTATAATGACGCTCACTAAGACACCCATCGTACCTAATATCGCCGAGGAAAAAAGAATCAATTTTTTCGGAGTCATGCTGTTCTTCTAATTTCTGTCAACTAATACTTTAAGAGTTGGTTTCTTTCAAAAGAAACAATGTACAATGGATCCGATAGACTGCAAATTATGCATAGTTGTATCTTCAACAGATCTTTGTGTGTCCGCATCCGAGATTTGACCTACTTCCATCGTGTTTATCTTACTAGTGACAACTCTCAAAATAAAGACAGAAACCTTTGAGAGGGATAATAATAAACAATCTGGCGATTTACAGAATGCTTACTTATTGAGCCAACCCCTTCAGAATTCTGTTTTCTCAGATTTTTAATCTCTGATTAACAATTATCTTACATTTTGCTTGTAGTTACAATGGAAAATCGGTAGTTTCGAAGCTATATCTATTAGTAGGCACCCTTAATTTTTTTAGAAATTAAAGATTAGTATGTACGTCATTTTCACATACTCTCCGGCTTCTGATTGTTGAACTTCAACGTTTTGTCAATAGTCATGAAAAATTGCCCCGATAATGTGATCAGTTTCATAATAAGAGGATGATAGCAAGCGGCAGTACTTGACAAACCACAAAAATTGGGTGAGTGGTAAGAGGTGAGCTAAGCAAAAGTAATATTTTTCTTCATCCAACATTCAAGAAACCTCGACCGAGTAATTAGATAGACTAATAAGGGTTTACAAGTTCTATTTGCCAGAAAGATGTGCAAATGCCCCAATGTCCATTTCTATGAAGTAGATTTCAAGTTAATGGGTATGATGGTTGTGCCTTCACACAAAAATTGTGGTGACCCTCTGTCGGATGAACAATTCTCGAAATTCGAGAAGGAACTAGTAAAATACTGGGGATTTGAAGGGAAGGGATGAATCTGTGGGTTTTAGACCACCCTGTTTAAATGCGTGAGGCGTATAATTTTTTTTGTTGCGTCAACTTTATTAATCACTTTACTAGATCCCCCTTAGGTGATTTTGAATGACCAAAATGTTGAATGTAACAATAGATACTAACGGCATAAATCAAGAAGAAGCTTCTGCTTGGGCACAAGAACTTGCAAACGTATATGCGGACATGGAAATAGATAACATAAAGGTATCAGGCAACAAGATATCATTTTCGGCAGGCTTTTCTGGCATGGATGATACACCACCAGAGGATATTAAAATGAGACTTGACGAGTATCTTACTATGAATGAAGCCTTTCAAACGAAGTCAGTAGCAGTACAATAAAAAAACAATTTTTTATTTTATTTTATTTTATTCAAGCCAAAAAGTCTATGTAATTGACAAAGGCCAATTCAATACAACACGGCGAATTAATCACAGAACAGAATGCTACCGTCAAAATCAACAACCACAGGTCTTTCTTGCGACTTATCATTGCAGACATTCAGGTCCATCAAAAGTCCATATTCCAAAATGCAGGAACAAATCAGATAGTACTCTTTTTTACCAAAAACCATTAAAACATCCTCGACCTTAACAATACTCCAAGATTAAATTTGGTGAACCACAGGAGTTATCACCCAGTTCCGGTTCTAATCTTAAGCTTGGTACGTATACTTTTTCATTGTGGTAAAGTGTAATTTCAGTATCAAAACATTCTAAAATTTAAATGCATCCGCTGTAGTTTTCACCACAATATCGTCGATTATTGTCTTCCACGTTCCTCGAATTAGACTACTGCTAGTATTTGACATTATTGCCATATTCATAGTGGTATATTTAAAGAATTTAGGACTTAAATAGCTCATTAACTGATTATTTTTTTAAAGTGTTTTAGAATAATATTTTTAAATAAAGTTTGCAAAAACATTACTTTGACGCTCAGACTCAATTGAAATAATGCCATTGATCCTAATCTGTGTAAACGTTGTAAAAATCCTCCATGTAGAAGAAACTAGGTCAACGGACAATTCTTGTTAAAGTCAATCTTATTATGACGGTGGACCTGTCCATACTTTGTTTTACAATGATACATATGACATGATGACGTAACCTATTCCAATAATTGGTAATACGGCATCTAACTAGGTTGATATTATTTCAGAAGGAAACTAATAGCAGAGAGTATTCTAAAATATCGTTAGAAACGTTAATAAAAATTGATTCAAGAAAAATATCGATTTAACTTTGTTGATAAGATGAGAGATTTTCTGTACGCACTCAAAACATAAATTCTATGTTGTGTCGACGAATAATTTCCTCCGTTTTGGGGATTGTTTGGGAAGGTAAGAAAATTTTCTAGAGATATTTCCCCAAAGGGTGTCTTCTCGCATAATTCACTAAAATATGTTGGAATAGTGTAGAATTTGGGCCTTTGCCTAATCTACAGTCCACAGTCATAAAATTACCTTTGATTGAAGGGTAATTCATGACATGGATGCGTATTTGGATAGACCTTCTGACAGCGATTTTTTCTCGATGAGATACTGTTATTGCGTTCGAGGACCACAACAATTTGCATTATACTATTTATCAGTTACAGATTAAGAAATAGGTATTAAAAATAGGGATAGATAATCATAAACAATTATTATTTATATTTAAATATCCGGAGAGGTAAATCATCCTTGTAAAGTAGATGACTTGTAAGGGAATATGTATTCGTCACAAGGCTCAAAAGCCTGTTGGTTCAGGTAGATATGTTAGTGGCCAGAAACGCTGTCAAATCTGTGAAATCTTCATAAAATGGGACGGACTTTGGTGTCCATGCTGTGGATATAGACTCAGAACCAAACCTAGAAATCTGAAGTACAAGGCAAAATTAAGAGCTAGAAAAGTGAATGATGTGGAACCTATTTTGACCGTTCCCATATCTTAACTTTTTAGGATCATTTTACAGGAATCCTTTAGCAGCGAAGATGTTTTTCTAATCAGCCCAATATCCAAGTTTAGATCAAATGTAAGCTTACTGAGCTTTGGATATAGCTCTGCAAACTTGGTACTTTTACGATCCAGATATTTCATCCCTACTTTGCCAATAAAATAGTAGCAATCTGCTAATAATCCATTAGCCAATAGATATTCGATCTTGGAAAATATGAGGTGTTTGTCATCTTCTTCTCTTAAAATCTCTTTAAGTGCTTTATATGATCTGTTTATTGTTGTTTTAGATGCTCTTTCTATTCCCAAGCATTCAAGTCCGGACTTGATGGCTGTGGCAAATGCCTCATTCGGCTCGTCAAGGGTTCTAATCTGGTTTAATTCGTGTGTTGGCATCGGTCTAATTCCAGAACATAACAAAATACCCTCCAAAAGGTGATAAGCAGCTATTTTTAAATGCAAAGAAGATAATTCTACTTTTGATTCTTTGTGACTGTCAGCTCTTTCTATATTGAATAGGGAATTTACTATCATTTTCTTGGCTTGGCCCATGAATATTCTATCTGTAGAAACATTCGTACTGTTGAAGCTGGGGGAAAAGAGGGGCATATTCTTGTATCCGATAGGTATCATGCTCTCCAATTGCATCCGATGTTGATTTCCACGGGACGAAAAATTGAGAAATTCAATCACGCTGTCTTCAAGCTCGACCACTCGATCGAGCGGATCGTTAGGATCAAGCAACGCAATATCATATTCACAGCACTCGAAAGAATTTTCTACATCCTGTGCTCTGCAACCGATGAGTGCTATTCTACCCTTGATATTTTGATCAAGGTATTCTGCTATTGACGGAGGAATATCTATAGTCATATTCTACTAAATTGACATGACTTATTTGAAGCCAACTCGTGTGGCATTAGGCCAAGTTTGCATCTGACAAAGCTACAGAATAGGCGTTATACAAGCACACATTATTGGAATTCTATTTCAGGTTGCCACTGACGAAAAGAAGAAAAAAGCGCATAGAAAACAATCACATCTATTTCAAGTCATCTCTATCATTTGCATTTTGATAATTCTTAGGATCCAATCTGAATCCACTTACAGCTTCATACGGAATTTCACTTATCTTCAGATGATATTCCAGTTGTTTCTTTTTCATTCTCTCTGAAAGCCAAATGACAAATCTATCTTCTAGGGTATTACCTTCATGCTTATCAATCTCAGGATGAATCTGCTGGATCTTTTCCACAAGTTGCAATGGGAAAGAGATCTGAAAAAAATCCCATCCCAGTGTTTTTTTTCCTTCAGAATAACACTTACAGTCACTTTCCATGTGAACTTCCATCGCTAAGGTATTCAAGTAATCCATGATCTTGTGTCTTTGACTCTCAAAATCAATACAAGATCCTGAAATCAATACGGCCGCTCTGCTTTCAACGAAGTGTTCCTCGGCACTTTTATAAGGCGCTGAATTCTTCTTTGACACTTCAAGTGCTGTGTTGTCTCTATATTCAGCACGTTTAACGAAGATCTTATCTCCTATTCCTGTACCGAGTATATCTCTAGCATCACGGTCCAATCGTATGACTCCTGTACTAGTGTCGGTCGGAATGAGTGCAAGGACTGTAAATAATTCGGTATTTAATTGACTGATCACCTCTATAGGATCGCCATCTGAGACATTCATCTGACTCATTACATCTGGATCTAATCGCGCTATTTTTCGACCATTATCTTGGATTTCATTTTCCGCGACGATCAAAGATATCGTATCAGTAATCTTATGCATAATTATAACAAATGAATGAGATAATATAAGAATATTATTGATTGGCGTCATCTGAGTTACAAATAGCGAATACGCCAGTAACCAAATAATTATCTGCTAAACGTAATTCACTAACACATGCTGAAAATATAAAAAAAAGAGAAGTTGACTGTTTTTTGGGTTTCTGTTTGATTGTCTTTGTTTTATGGTATGGACCTACTGTACAGTTTGCCTTCGAGTGCTAGCTTGTACATCTCGGCTACGTATGGGTTCTTTGCTGGAGTTTCAGCACCTAATTCA
>JBBRRH010000074.1:0-19578 GCA_038201105.1 Nitrososphaera sp.
AAGAGCCAACTCGTGACTATGAGTCAATTCACTTCAGCACTTATCGTGAGTCAAAGCAAGAATTAGAAAATGCAATTTCAATTCTTAAAATGACAGATGAGGAAACAGTTTCCACATCAACTTATCAAGCGGTAGCCCGTTATCTATAATTAGATAAACAACCTGAGTATGTTGCTAAACTACTCACTAACTACTAAAGAAAGAAGCCCCAATGGAAACAGAAACAGGAGTCTTCACAACTGAGTTCTTGCTAAACAAGATCGCAGAAATGCAGGCAGATAAAAATGAACAAGATACACTCATCAAGCAATTAGAGCATGCAAAAGAAAGTCTATACAAATCAGTTAACGGATACCACACAAAAGAGCAATGGCTTCGTGATTACCTAACAGATAACTATGACGACCTGGAACAACACGCACAGGTCATTGCAGATATTTTTGGAATTGCTCTTACAAAAGAAATCACATACAGTGTTGTTATTAATGCAACAATTTCTGCAGAGGTGCCAATAGAAGAGTTAGATTCAGTTGAAGACTTTATTCGTGGTAATCTAAATGTTGATTCTTACAATGGTGAAATTTCAGTAGATAACTTTGAAGTTGAATCAGTCAAGGAATCTTATTACTAAAATTTAGTAGGGGGCTACTAATACATCCTGAGCATGATTTAAAACTGCTTATTTAATTCCCCTGAAAAATTTGCGTCGGGGGGCCTGTGATCAATATCACAGCTTTAAGAACCTTTAAGAAAATGTCCATATTGTCCAGATTTTTAACTATCCTGATTTGCATTTGTCAGCCACAAGGTGTATGATTAGATTAACAACAAAACAGAAAAGAGAAAATAATGGCACATGAACTAGAAACCCAAAACGGCAAGGCTTCATTCGCTTCATTCCGTGAACCTGCTTGGCATGGACTAGGTACTGTCTTTACAGAGGAAAAAACAACACAAGAAATGTTAGACCTTGCAAGTCTATCTAATTGGAATGTTCGCTTAGAGGATTTAGATACGCCCTCTCACTTAACATCAGATAAAAATTATCAGTATGTCTTGCGTACTAACCCAACGGATAACACTCAAACTGACATTCTTGGTGTCGTTGGTGAGCGTTACCATGTTATGCAGAATGAAGATTTATTCTCATTTGGTGATAACATTTTAGATGGTGGCGGTCGTTGGGAAACCGCTGGCTCAATTAAAGGCGGTCGTGTTGTATTTGGTGCGTTAGCATTAGAGCGTGAAACAGTCCTTGACCCAAACGGTGTTGCAGATGTCGTCAAGACTTATTTGCTCATCAACACATCTCATGACGGCTCTATTGCTATTCAAGCAAGCATTACACCTGTTCGTGTAGTGTGTGCTAATACCCTTAACCTTGCTCTCAATACAACTAAGAAAAAGAATGGTGTAAAACAGTCTTTCAAGATTCGCCACACTCAAACAGCAAGTGGCAAGGTAGCCGTTGCTCGTGCAACACTAGGAATGGCTCATGCTTACATGGACTCATTTGACCTCATGGCTAAGACTATGATTGAAAAAGAAGTCAATGCAATAGATTTCAATAAAATAATCTTGGCTGCATACCCTAAGCCAGAAAAAGATTCTAAGGGTGCTTTCAAGAAGTGGGAAAATAAAGTAGATGTTATCAATGACATTTACACAGGTGAGTTTAACGGAATGATTGCTGGTAATGCTTGGGGTGCGTTCAATGCGCTAACTGAACGCCTTGACTGGTATCGTTCTGCTCGTGGTGGTAACAATGAGTCTATCCTTGCAAGTGCAAGCGGATTTGACCCAGTAATAAATGCAGAAAAAAATCGTCTGCTAAAGGTTGTACAAAATACCATGTCACTGGTATAATTAAATTTCCTGAGCATGAATTAAAACTGCTCACTTAGGTCTCATGGTGTAAAGGTTTGCACATAGCACTGTCACTGCTAAGGTGGGGGTTCAACTTCCCCCTGAGACCGCCCGTTGAAATTGCACTAAGAAAACTAAAAAGCTGCTTATCCCCCACGGTCGGGTGTGTATAACTATATAGTTAAGTATAAGATCTTTATTACGTAACAGATATATTTTTCCCAAAACTCCGAGCAAAATGTATACAAAACGGACATTAAGTATATTAGAATAGTTTCACATAAAACCTTATTAAGATGACTTGCTTTTTTCCCAGTTTTTTGCTACACTTAATATATCCACTACCACTAAAGGAATATAAAATGCCAAATTGGGTATACAATACATTAACAATTCAAGGTCCAAAATCTGAAGTAGATATGATTAAAGATAGATTAAATAAGCCTTTTACATTAGCACAAGAGACTCATGGTATGGGTGATATTAGCCTTAGTGGTTTTCCTACTAAGATTAAAGAGGTTTCTTATTCTGCTCCCGTTTTTTCTTTCAACAACATACACTCATATAAAGATGATGGCATTACTGATGAAGAGTATGCCTGCCAGCCTGACAGAGGTGGCACTGACTTAAAAGACCCTGATTGGTATGCTAAGTCTATTGCTAATGCTAAGACTCAGAAAGATTGGTATTCTTGGAATACTACCAACTGGGGAACTAAATGGGATGTAGCAGTAGTAGATAATGATAACTATGCAAATACAGAATTACTTGAATATAAATCAGAAGGTGATGACAACTGGCTTATGTATAAGTATGAGACAGCATGGTCACCTGCTGTAACTATTCTAACTAAACTATCATTACTTGTTCCAACTTGTGTCCTTACATTAGACTATGAGGAAGAAACAGGTTGGGGTGGGGAATACGAAATCCTTAGAGGCGAAGTCAAAGAGATTGCTGAATGGGAAAACAAATGCAGACAATGTGGTGAAGAGAACACAGTAGAGTCATGCGATAATTTATGTGGAGAATTCTGCTCCGATTGCAACTATGGTAGTTGGGTAGATGAAGAGGCAATGAAAGAATGTCAGACCCACATGCTACTATTAGAAACTACAGAAAAGGCGGAATAAAATGTACTCAAGCAGACTAATAAAGCCAAAGGTTAGCGAAGTTAAAGGGTGGGTTACAAATGTGGAATTATCAAATGAAAATGCAACAGTAGCCCACGCAGACATTGATGATTTCTTTATGAAGGTATCAGGTAAAGGATTCAAGACCAAGTATTTCTATGGGGAAAATGGCTGGAGCGACGCACGACGATATGCAGGCGACCAATACAACCCCCATCTATAAAGAGACAGGAAACTACTATGAAACTAATTAAACATAAGGTAAGACATGTAGAGGGACCAATAGAGTTTGATACAATACCTGACGTATTTGAAGATAGATCTTATCCTTCTTCCGATATTAATAAGGCGACCTACTTAGGCTCAACAATAGATGGACACGAAGTGTTACGACTTGATGATGGTAACATAGTGATTATCTATTCAATAGATTTGGATTGGTACAAAGAGTGACTAAGATCACACCACTAAAACTTGATATTCCCAACAGTAGAGAGTAGAATCATATTATGACAACAATTAGATTAGGAGATAAATAATGACGCTATATATATCTACTGGCAATGGGGATTGGCTGGAAGTGCTAGATTCAAAACTTATTATACATGTGCTTGATACTAAGGACTTGAATGACGAACAACTTGCTGAAATTAAAGCAGAGTGGGGCGGATTTGAAAATGATAAGTTTGAGCAAGTTATTGAAGAATATGGACATGCAAAGGAGATTATATTATGACAAAAATGATGAAACTATCGGAAAGAATACAAGAAGATTTAATTGTTTGGTTGGATGGTTTTGATAATCAAATTATAGATGGGGCATGTCAAATAGTAGTAGACCGTTTTAAGGATGTATCAGAGGGGATGTTTGAAGAATGACACCAGGCTCATTAGATGAACTAATTACAGCAATATATGAAGACAACTATTCGCATATTGATTTTATAAAGAATATGAACGGTGGGTATTGTGATTGCAATATTCATAATACAATGAATCTAATAGAGGAGTACATGGAATGAAAGAAATGATTGCTTATATAAAATTACATATACTTAGTTTAGAACAAGATATGGAGAAGTACTACTCTGGCATTGGTTTTGCCGTCGGTGACATACATTCCAAAGCGGCTGCTCTTGATACATCCCGCCAACTTTTGTCAGTGGCAGAGGATATACTTAGTAAAAACGACGGGAACTAAAATGACAATGACAGAAGATAAGATTAAACAATTAGTAGGTATGAACATATCAGGCCTTGACATCATCCATGGAGAACTTAAGAACCTAATGTATAAGGCAGAGCAAGACATGATAGACATAGATGTTGATGACCCTATCTATAAATATATGGAAGGTATGCTTGACGCTTATGTTAAAGTATATCAGTTAACATATGATATATCTTTTTCAGGGGGAAAGTAATGAAACTAACAGACATCTATACAAGCCAGGTCCTATCAAAAGCTCAGGAGCTACTATGGGGCGGTAGCAAAACAGAAAACATAGAAGCACATAACCTCATTGCTAACCTTATTAAAGAAAAAATATCAGAATACAATTGGACACAGCCGTCTTTATTTGATACAATTAAATAAAACCACTACGAAAGGAATATAATGCCACGATACACAATTCAAGCAACTAGAGCAGTACTCTATGAGTTTCAGATTGAAGCAGAGTCAGAGGCAGAAGCCCTTGAAGAAATGCAACGCATAGAGATTAGCGAAAATGCTGAGAACTATGCAGATTATTGGTATCCACTAGAAGTTACAAAGGTTACAGAGGAACAGGAGACTAAATAATGGGAGCACGAATTAACTACGTATTTAAAGATTCAGAGGCAGGACCTTCAGTGGTCCTATACAGCCATTGGGGACAAGACGGCTGGGAGTATGACATCACTGCAGCACTAGAGCATTCACGTCCACGCTGGCAAGATTCTTCATATGCAACACGAATGATGATTAGTCATCTTATTCAACATTCCGTGCTTGAAGAAACAGGGTTTGGTATTTATGCTATTAATAATGATAATTGGGACTTGGGAGAACAAACTGTAGTCATCAACTTTACTAATAATACTATCACAGATAATGTGCCAGTCACATTTGACAACTTCATCTTAGCATATTTACCTGAGCACGTAGCGGTATAATCACGCTACAATAGAGGTGGCGCAGCCATTGTGGTGGGGGTTGCGCCCCTCTCCTCTTTTTGATACAATGAAACGGAAGGGATAACATGAGAAAAAAACTAATAACAAAAGAAGAAAAAGTAGCAATACAGTTATCTAATCTATTGTCAGATGTACGATTAGACCTTGACATGATAGGACAGCATCTTGCAGAGTCATCATCAACAGTAGTCTATAACCGTTTGCTTACAGTTGCAGACTCAGCAGAGTTTGCAAGGCACGAAGCACACAACCACAGACAACTAATGTTATTCTAAAAAGGCAGCGGGGCTGGGCTTGACAAAAGCCTGGCCTTGTGCCCGAGGCGTGTCGCCACTTCTACAAACCTTATTACGAAGAGCTTTAAAATTTTCCAGATTCTCGGTGCCTGCCTACAAAACCTTATTTTTAAAAAAAACATTACGAACGATCAAAAATTTTTCCAGATTCATGGACATTACGAGAAGCTAAATATTTTCCAGATTGTAGCATATCAAACCTTATCTGTCAAACCTTCAAACCTTATTTTTTAAAAAGACATTACGATGGTTTGAAATATTTTCCAGATTCATGAGTATATCTAAAAACCAGGTTATATGGTTTGTATATATGGGGATTATAGTATGTCTTTTGTGGTTTGTCAATCCCGTCCCGCAAAACATTACTGTTTAAACTGTCAGACATTTGTGCAGCGGGACAAATAAGTACACATAATTACCCCCTATATAATAACAAACCTTTTCTCCTGGTTTTGATATATTTATCAAACCTTTCTATTCTTTTCTATAGATTTTCTGGACATTTTAGAGCATTTTGTCTATGGTTTATATGCTTGACAAATAGAGGTTTGGAGTGTATAATCCAGAAAAGTTTGGAGGATATGAGGTTTGGAAGGTTTGGAAGGTTTGGGGAGGGGAGGGGAGGTTTGGACATTACGAACCCATCTGTCTAAATGCTCAATACTCCACTTTGCTCCCTTTTACTCCATTCCAAGAACCTCTAAAAAATATCAGTAACATTTATTCTGTGGATAACTTTTATAAATCTGTGGATAACTTTTATAAATCTGTGAATAACTTCTTTAAACCTGTGGATAAACCTTCCAAACCACCCTTACTAACCTGTGGATAACTTCTTTAAAACCAGGCATAAACATTAAAGTTTCTTTAAAAAACGGTACATCTCTTTGGCTATCTGGCATATCTGAATATAGGGGGATATGTTATATATAGGGTTTATATAGGGGTAGTTATGTCTTTTGACATGTCCCGCGAAATTTGTGATACAATAACTATATGATAATTGAAGGCAATTTTGTAATGGGTAAGACTTCTGAAGGTATGATTCATGGTGTTGTTGAACATATTATGACTGAAGGCGGTATATATGGAACTCCTGGAACTGAGTATGCTATTGAGTCAATGCCACCAGAAAATCCAGCGATGGCTGTAAGGATATATAAAGAAGAAGATGGCAAGTGGGAAGCAACCGCATATAGTATTGGCATGATGTATAAAGATGCAGAATTAGTAGATATAAATAACCATAGTATGGAACAAGAAAAACCAGATGATTCAGATATGGCTATGGGAATGTATGATTCTCAAATGGGAAAATCTTATTACTCAGATAATGAAGAGATGGACAAGTGGGACAACATGGCCAAGGCTTGCTGGTCAGGATATGAACAGCGTGGTATGAAGGACAAAGATGGTCGCAAAGTTCCTAACTGTGTCCCAGTAGGTAAATTCTGGGATGGATCAGCTTTCGCTAAATGACAGGAATAACCTGTTCTATATCCTACTATCTTCTTGATGACGCAGAGTGTGTTGAATGTAAGTGTTTGATTACTGCACCTACTTTATTAGATCATCCTGACCTATAAACTTTTTATAGACTTATTGACCAAAGCGATTAATTTCTTTCTAGTTATCTTAAAGGCATCAAATGTCTCTGTATATCCCCCTTGTGGCATATCTTCCTTACTTAGATAATGACCATACTTCTTAGTAAGTGTTTGTACTACTAGAGTTTCTGCCTGTCTTGCCTTATCCCGTTCAAAAAACGACCAATACTTTATTAAGATCCACCCCTTATGGCTTGCAAACCTTTTACCTGGCTTGTCAGATATTCCTATCTTGATAGCCTTGTATATAGGGCTGTATAGTATATATAGGATGGTCATATGGTTATTATACTTGACATACCGTGACAAAATTGCTATACTTAGATCATGACAATGTTTTTATTTGGACTTATCCTTGGCATACTTCTTGGGCGAATCTTTGACCTATGGGTAGACTGGAAATATAATAAGTGAAAAAATGTTCCCATACCTGGTATATGAGGGATAAGGGTATTACTTGCACTAAATGTTTTATTGTTTGGGATAAGGAGTTGCATGAGAATAGTGATCTGTCCTAAGTGTAAGAAAGAATGGGATATTAGATGGGGTATCTTTGCCCATGATAGTTTAAGTCGGCATATGAAGGTTTGTAAACCATAGTGCCCTTTTAGGGCATAGGGAGGTTTATTACTTCTATTTCGCGCCAAATTTTAAAACCTATCTACCGCTTGACTTTAAAGCAGAATACGTGTATACTAAAAGAAACTAACAAAAAGGAGCAACAAATGGCAAATCCAAAAGTTACAATTACAGGTCGTCTTGGAGTATCTCCAGAGGCAATGGGCAGTGGTATTAGATTTAGAGTAGTAACATCAGATCGTGCAAAAAATGATGCTGGTGAGTGGGAAGATCGTGATACATCATGGTGGACTGTTAAGGCTTGGAAGAATGTTGCAGAGTCTGCACGTAATACTATTCAAAAGGGTCAAGAAGTAATTGTTACGGGAACAATGAAAGAAAATGCTTGGACTGGCGATGACGGACAAAAGCGTACGTCTTATGAAATTATTGCAGATTCTATTGGCGTTACCTCATACTCCTTAAATAAGCTAATGCCTCAAGCACCTAGCGCACCTTCTACTACAATTGATCAAGACAATCCTTGGGCAGGAAGTGTTTCTTAGTAAAAAAGAAACAAAACAATGAAAGACTTATCTTGCAAAGAATGTAATATGGTTAAAAAAGATCCTATCTTTTGGGAATCTCATCAGACCATGAGTGATGGAAGGGTGTGGTGTGCCAAGAGAACCTAAGATTGCAAAAATGGACTGGAGAGCTTTGGGCTATTGGCCAGTCTACAAAGACAACAGATTGGTATGGGAAAAAGATGTTGAAGCATTCAACAATAGAACACAGGACTAAGATCCTACCATTACGATGGGTAGTTAACTACATTAGTTCTATTGGTAGTACTTGTTTATTAAGGGCTGTTGACTTAGATGAAGATCAGGACTATGGATTTAAATACCGTTTTTATTCCAAAGCATGGAAGTTTTCTGATTTGCTATCGTCTCGTTGGTCTACATTATATCAAATAGATATGGTTGCATGGAAAGAAGAACTTGCAGGTAAGGGTTGGGATGATTATGACTCAGAAGGTAATGCTTATTGGCAATATCATTGGAATGAAGATCCATTAACTGGGGATGCTTGGAGAATTAAAGAAAAAGATATTTTTGAGACACAGGTAGACTTTGAATGACATCGCATCTAATTCAATTAGGCATGCTATTGTTAATAGCCATTAACACCTACATAAATATATCGCATTACCTTGAAAGAAAGAAGCACAAATGACAGAAATGACTAGCGTTATAATAGACACACTTGATTGTTTGTGTGAGACATGCCTTGAGGAGTTAGCCCACTATGGACACTCCTAAGACATGTAAGGTATGTAGTCCAGAACACAAGACTGGCTGCCAGTTAGCGCATGCTGTATGCCCCTACAGGGATATAGATACCCTTGATTGAGTTTAATGCATACTGCTATTCCTGCAAAGGAAATGTTCCTGGAAAACTAATAAATATAGAAAAACAAATTCAGGGGGACTACTTATATAAAGGCATATGTGACATATGTTTCAACGAAACTAAAAGGGTGATAAGGAGAGAAGATGGATCCTTTAACTAAAATACAATGCATAAGATGTTTAAAGTGGTTTATAACAGGATTAACTCATCCATCAGGAAACTTAATATGTCTAATGTGTGAAGCATGACACATGCCTGCGAGTATGAACTAGACTTAGATGGACAAGTAACTTGTGTTAGTTGTGGTGCAATGGATGATGATATGGAGAACAAATGATTTTAACTCCCGCTGCTGAAATGAAAGTTGCAGAACTAATTAAAGAATCACAAATTACAACACCAGACAAAAAACAATTTTTGCGATTGTCTGTACAGCCAGGTGGATGCTCTGGACTAAGGTATCAGACCTACTTTGATTACGAGATTAAAGAAGGAGATATAGTTATGCCTTATATGACTGGGTTTGATATCAGAATAGATAAAATGTCTATGCCTTATTTAGAGGGATCTACTATGGACTATGTAGAGACTATTGAGAAAATAGGATTTACTATTGATAATCCAAACGCTGGTGGTTCTTGTGCCTGTGGTGATTCTTTTGGATAAAAAAAGGTTGATTGAAATGATTAAAGATAGGCATACTAATCAATCTAGTTTTAATACAGGGGAGTGGACAAACCTCACACATCAACTGTTAGATTTAACGCACTAAGCGAGGTGGGGGAATGAAAAACCTAACACAAGGAGTGTTGGATTTTCGGAACGATCTTGCCGAAATTAATAGATCTATGGTATTTTTGTGCCATAATTTCTTAAATCGGCAAGATCTTACCTATTCTAAGGACGCAGTTCAAGGTTGGGGAGAGGGAAACAAAATAACTAACTTAGAAATACCAGATCCATTTGCAATTTTTGTAGCAAACAGGTATAATGGTTATAAAGGTATAGTTCGTGACTTCTTTACTGGAGAATGGTCTATGTCTTGTTTATCGTGTGATGAAGATTTGTTTGCTCCATCCCGCAAAATTATGACAAAAATACGTTTATATCATACAAGAAATGAGTGCTTAAATGGATACTGAACAAACTTTTGATATTGAGTTTGATGTTGTTTCTACAACTCAAGCTATTGTAGATAAGATTAAGTCTGATGTTAAAACAAAATATAAAAAGAAGAAAAGGCACAATCAATGATAAAACCGCAACACGAAATGGCGTATGGTCAACCTGTATGGGATATATACTCTTGTGAGATATGTGGAAGCTTGCTTCTACCTAGCACCGCAAAACTTCATGAAAACTTTCACGGTAATCAACCTAAAAAAGATACTCCAATAATTAAAGTAGATAAAAAATGTCCAGTATGTCAAGACATTATAACTCTTGAGTTAGATGAAGATGGAGCAATGATACTAGATATCTATGACGATCACGTAGAAGGTCACGAATAAAAGATGTGGTCGTGGATACTAGCAGTCATTGGTGTAACAGGAATATTTTTAGTTGGTCGTAAAACTATTTGGGGTTGGCTTATACTTTGTGTAAATGAGTTCCTGTGGATTGCTTATGCCCTTGCTACTGATCAATATGGTTTCATTTTTATGGCTATTGCCTATGCAGCCGTATATATTAAGTCATACATTCACTGGCGTAAAGATTTATAAATGGAATTAGAAGAACAAATTAAGGGTATCTTATTTGAAATAGGAAAAGATATAAAGATACATCAAATAGATAGATTTAATACTATCATTGAGATTGATTATGATAAATACACTATACAAATAATGGAATTGATAAGAAGTTATTTAGACTAATAAAGATCTTCTAAGCAGTCCATACAAAAATATGTTGGTGAGTCTGAGTATTTTCTCAAACCCCCATATTGAAAACTAGAGTTGCCAGACCTATCAATTGTTTCTGAGTTTAGTGGCCCATAGAAATACTCTACAAGTTTGTTGTGTTCGCACATAGATTAAGTGTATCATGCTTGACATCTATTGGGGGTAGTGATATACTTATTATATGATGAACTTACTATTACTTATACCCGTTTTTATTGCAGGATACGCAACATGCTATTTCATAATGACATATAAGGTGGATCAATAATGTCTGATTGGACAGATGAACTTACAGAAGAACAAAAAAGTAACATAATGGATCTTATTGTTACAACTGTTAAAGAGATTAGGTATCAGATTGATCAAGATATTTTGTTTACTGAGCAGATTTGGGAAAGTAAAGGTTTTCTTAAGAGTCGTAGGACAAGAAAAGCATTTGAATCTTGTCGTTCAATTGTTCAAGGAAAGAACGAAGTATTTACTTCAAATAATTAATGGTGTTAGCGCCAGTAGCTTAGTTGGTTAAAGCCCCAAACTCATAATTTGGTAATCCTCAGTTCAAGTCTGAGCTGGCGCACTATTAGTCTGTAGCTCAGTTGGTAGAGCGCCGAACTGTTAATTCGGATGTCGCAGGATCGTAGCCTGCCAGACTAGCAATGCGGTTGTAGCTCAGTTGATAGAGCGTTACCTTGCCAAGGTAAAGGTCGCGGGTTTGAGTCCCGTCAACCGCTCCAAGCCTCTATAGCTCAGCGAATTAGAGCGGACGGTTTCTACCCGTTAGGCCGTAGGTTTGAATCCTACTAGAGGCACTTTAGTTGTATGTTCCTCCACGACGTTTGTACTCTTGTACAACCCAACCGTTGGCGTATGCTGAAGGATAAACCGCAAACTTTTTCTTTGCTGCTGCAATAACTCTTGCATATAGCTCTTTGTCTGCTGGCTTACCTTTTCTATTTCCAATCACTCCCCCAAAGTTTTCTTTCTTTGAGAGATCAAAAATTTCTGTGAGTTGTTCTGCTCCACCAATTACTTTACCAAAATCCATAAAGATGTCTGAAGCTTCTTTAGATCTGTTTACGATTGCACGTGACCATGCAAACCCTGCATCTCCACCCCATGCAAGCCACATAATCTTGCCATTTGAAGGATTTTCTGCATTATCAAAGTCTTTACCTTTTTTGTCTACTTCATGACGTGAGAAGAATGAGTACATTCTCTTAACAGTATCAAGAGACATTGCAGAACCATTTGCGATATCTGTTGCTCTTCCCCAACCTACGGGGGTTCCTGCTCCTGTTGCCTTGCCATCTTCTTTATATTTTAATGCACGTCTAGCAGCACTTTTCATGCCAGAATTTGGGGTATATGTGTCAGCCATACAAATCATTATACACTAGATTTAGGTTTTTATTTAAATATTACAAAACAATAGCTTGAGTCATCTGAAAAATCAAGTAGCATAAAATCATAGCCATGTCCCTCTAGATAAACCTTGACCTCTTGCCAAAAATACATTACATCCTCAATGATATAAATACCATTATCCTTTAACTTGTAAAATGAATTCTCTAATAAGGTTGTTGCTGCCTCTGCGGTATGCAAACCATCATCTAATATAAGATCAAAAGACCCATTATCTTCGTTTATGCTATTCCACATATCAATAATACTATCTTTATCTGTTTGATCAACATAAAGGGTCTTTATTCTATCTTCCTCAAATAAACAGCTCTTATCTATGTCTGCCCCATAAACCATGGCATTAGGAAAGTAATCTCTCCATGCCCTCAAAGAAGCCCCTGGAAGCCCATTTAAGCCCATACTAGACTTAACTGTAGGATCATTAGTACCCAGCCCACATTCAAAAACTTTAACTATACTATCTCTGTTGTTATGAAACAAAATATGATAGAAATCAGTATATAGGTGGGTATCCCAACCAGATAAAGACTTATCTCCATTGACTGGTGAACCTTTATCACTACCATACTGCTTCATTAAATCTGATAGTGGATTGTTATTTTTCTTGTATCTTGACACTATTGTATTTATCATCTAAACTCCCCTAGTACAAATTTTCTATAAAAATAATCCATTGGTGTACCCTTTGGAATTTTGTTTTTATCTATACCTTCTCTTGTTGTCATTGAGTAGTATACAGATAAGCTTTTTGATGTTCTTTCAAGTATTTTTATTTCCCGCAAATTATTGGGACTCCATAGTTTTTTCCAATCAGACCAGTGAATACCACAGAAAACTTCCATGGGTAAAGCGTACTTCATTAAGTCATAATGTCTAAAAGCTTTATCTACTAATACTGGTCCAACGTCTACCCATTTTATTTTTGTTTTATCAAAAGATGTTGACTTCTTAATAAGATAATCTAATGCTGGAGAATCTTGTGGAAGTTTTAATACTCCACCCACAACCATATTTTTTTCAAGGCATGCATAGGTATCACCAAGATCATTCCAATTACTAGACAAACAAATAGTATCTGCATCAACCCAAGTTAAACCAGTTTTCTTTATCATACGGTATCTAAATAAATCAGAAAAAGCTGCGTAGGTATCTTGAACTTTAAACATTTCAGACTCGTTCATTATTAATCCTGCGTCTGCCTTTACAACACCTTTAGGAACTATCATATTCATATCGTAAACATACAAGGTTAAATCATGACCATGATAAATAAAAGAAGACAAAGATATCTCTTGTATCTTAGTCATTGGGTTTCCTACCCATAGAGATCCAAACTTAGCCATTAGTTTGGAATTATTCTATCTTTAATAAAATGTATGTTTGTGGCATCCTTGTTACTTGATTGATAAAATATTGGATTAGCAAGGGCATACACATTGTAATACTTTTGAATTCTTGAAAAACCTTGGTCAATGTGAACAGAATTATCCATAGAATATTTAGCTATTTGAGTACAAACCTTTAAGAAGTCATTATTTAAGTATAGAACTGCATGTGTAGCCAACATTGAATCTATCTTATAAAGATGAGGCATATTTGGATGCTGACTAAAAATATAGTTATTTGGCTTAGAGTTATCTCTTTTAAAGCCCCATTCTGAAAGTCCAAGGTATAGAGCATCTGTATCATCTGGGACTTCTACAATAGGATTGTTGTTATTTATTACGCAATCGTCCTCAAGTATTATTGTTTTACCTTTTGATTTTGACAAAATATTATAGTGAGATGCTGCACAGCCAGACAATGGGTCATTAGGTTTATCTATGCCTTCAGATCTTCCATATGAAACAAACCCAAAGTCTTCCTTAAGTTTAATCATTAAGCTATTTCTATCTTCATGTCTATTAAGATTAATGTAGGATGTTTTAATTTCTCTCAAATCAATTTTCATCTCACTACCTTTTTAATCCTGTTATGTATTTGTTAGAAAACTCACGCTTTTCTTTTTTTAATCCAATAGCAGTGGCTTTATCATCATTAATAAAACTAATTAAAGTATTAAATCTTTTCATTTTGTAGTTTGTAAAGTTTGCTAAGTAATAAGATAGCCATAGATCGTCAAGTATCCAATACTCTTCAGGGCAATCAAATAGTTTGTCTTCTAAGAATAACTTAGAGCTACAGAGTAATCCTCCACCGCCAACATAGTTTCCTTCTTCATGGTGACTTAAGGGCTCTTTGTTCCAGTAATCGCCTACAACAAGGTGAGCGTAAAAAGATTTAACTGTACCCTCTTCGTATTGATTGTAGCAGTCTTGAATAAAACCTTCAGGGATTATTTGATCGTCATCTATAAAAACTATTATTTCATATCCTTGTTTTGCAAGATCCCTTGCAAGATGAAACCTACTAAAAATGCTATATTTATTATTGTATTCCTCTATAAAAACGTTATAGTTAAATAAACTTAAAGATTTCTTGGTGGTATTAAGAATATGTGGATCATTACCAGAATTTTCACAGATATAAAAATCAAAGTCTTTGTTTGTTTGGTTAGATAAGTTATTGTATGTTCCACGAAGATTTTTAAATCTTTTATACGTGCACATAATTACGGCAGTTTTAGATTTTTCTTTAATCTGGTTTACATATAAAAAATTCATAGTATGGGTAGAAGAAAAGAAGGGTGGCAGTTTATTACCACCCCTCTTGAAGATTACTTCTTCTTTGCTGCTGCTTTCTTGGCAGGTACTTTCTTAACTACCTTTGCAGCCTTAAGTGCTTTTTCTACATCTGATGTATCAGGTAGGCGACCAAATGCTGAATCGTTTGGATTCAATGCTCTTAGTGCTACTGGAACGATTGCTCCAAGCAATGAGTATGCAAGTGTTGCTGGATCTGTTACTCCAGATGCGTACATTGCTACTGCTGCTGCAATTGCTGATCGTCCATATGAAGATAGCATTGCTTTGATTTGTTTTGTATTCATTTTAATCCTCCTAGGATGTTATTCTTATTAGTATATCATAGCCAAGCCATAGTCCAATAATTCCTGCGACTCCCGCAAAAACTGGTGGAGCTGGCACTGGCAATTTGAATGCTGCAAAAACTAAACCGCATCCAAAACCTGTTAGTACTGAAAATAATATTTCTTTCACTTTAATTCCTTTTCCTCTGGCAATAAAGTTTTTAATTCTTTGTATGCTTTTGATATTTTTTTCATTGAAAAATAACTTGGATGAGCAGAGTCAATGACACCAAACTCATCAAAATAATTAATCTCATTTTTAATTTCATCTACAAACTTATTTAAACCCTGCTGAACTTCTTCAATGTATTCATATGCAGAGTCACGAGAAGAAGATAAAAATTTTATAAAGTTTTCTTTATGAATGTTTTCTTCGTCAACCTTGTTTAATTCATTAGCTTTTGTAAGTTCTTGTTTTAGTATAAAGAAGTTTTTAACTAAATCATTTAGTATTTTTTTAGTTTTATAGAGTCTATATAAAAATATTACATGAGAAAAAACAACAGAGAACAAAACAACAGACAGAATAGTAACTATATCTTGATTAATCATTTAAGTGCCTCTCTGGTAACTAAAACAATTGCGCCTTCCATCTCAAGAGCATTCTTTAGAGTTAAAACATATTGAAGTGCTGATATCTTGTCATCATGAGCAAGCCCAGCAAAATATTTTTCATCTAACTTTATTGTGAGAAAGTGTTCATTATCAATTATAGACACACCAAATCCTTTTGGTGGCACAACTGAATGAAAGGCTTTACGCATGTAGTCTGTATACATTATTTTTCCTAATTATTATTTTTTGAGTAACTAAATAAATCATCAAGTGATTCCCAGCCAGTATCTTCTTGAATCTCTAATGACTCTAGAAGAATGTTCCATGTCTCTATTACATAATTTTTTGCAATATCTGAGGCATCAACAAGATCAGAATCAAGAAGAAAAGCTAATGGTAAACCAATATCATTGTACTGGATAAAGTCTACAAAAGTTTTTTCTGTTTTATAGTTTGTCCAAAGTTCTGACAAAATAAAACAAATAGACTCAAAGCTTGTTACTGAGTCTCCGTTGTTAGAGATTTCCATAGCTTTCCCCATACTTCCTTAGTCTTGTGTTTGTTAAACTCTCGTGAGATGTCGCCATTTTCTAAGTATACACCACCCCAAATGCCCCATTCTTTGCCAGCTATTCCGTTTGCAAAGCAAACTTTTGCAACTGGGCATATAGAACATAGGCTATCAATGTTATCTCGTATTTCAACATTGTCCTCATACCCTTCAAAGTATAAGTTTGTGTCTAAATCAAGACATTTTGCATCATCTTTCCATAGATCCCGTTTCAAGTTTAAACCTTATACTTGTATGGTATGTCCCAACCATTTCTAGTAACAGAATAAATCTTTTGAAGATACCATTCGTTTTTAAATCTAACACCGTTTAGAGAAGTTCTTGCAAGGTCTGATCGTTTAAGATCTACAACATTCCAACCATCCCAATGTAAATTATTGTTTTTCTTTACAATGGATTCCATTTTTTCTAATCTATTAATGATCATTTTTTATCCTTAGTATTTGTAAATTCCGACTTCAATATTTTTGATTTCGGCAAGGCTGACAAGATTTGAGACTGGTTCTTTTGGCTTACTGAGAAAAGCTAAATAGTTAAAAACATCAATGTTTGCTTCAATGTATGATGCTGGAACCTTAAAGAATTTAATCTTCTTTCCTCTTGCTTTCATACCACGTTCAGACAGATTGCAAAACTCAGACACCATTGAGTTTACCCCAACAGGGCCTGCTGTATATACCAAAAATTCTTTATCTTCATCTTTCATTGTTGACATAGCAACACCCATTGCACGAAGAAAAACTTGGTAATTGTTAAAGTCTTTTGTTCCCTGTACTGCCACTATCATTTTCAATTCCATCTCTTAGATTGTCTAGTATAAATAACATCTTATCTATTTCGTTCTGTGACATATTTGCTGTATCAATTGGTTTTGTAGACTCCATATCTACAAACCCATCAACTGCATCTGCACCATAAAAGATATTATTTGTTACCCAGTACGCTTTGTCTTCTATAAAAATAACCTTAACTGTATTCTTCTCAGTATGCTTTACAGACTGAGAGATTACTTGAGGTTTATCAAATATATCTTTTGGAATAAAATCTCTTATCATTAAATGTATAGTACTTTGACTATATATTATTTTTGAAAAAGATTTATTCTTTCGCACTTTATTAAGTATATACGAAGATACGGCTAATGTCAAGCCTGCAGTAAGTATGACTTGAACTATGTTCATGTTACTTCAAAAATGAGTTAATATCAAAAACTGTACCGCCCCAGATTGACTTGGTAGTTGTTTCTGATTTAGAAGCAGAAAACTCTGCGTCCTTACCTTCTCCAATAAGAGATGGGGTACAGGCTGGACAGTCTGGGCAATCTACTCCCATGGCTTTGCAAGTTTCACATCCACAGTTTTTGTATGTTGACGTAATTGAGTTACCTTCTGGGGTTCCTTCAGGAACTTCATTGATATCTACTTCTTGTCCTTTTAATTTTTCTGGTCCGTTTAACATTTGTTTCTCCACGTCTGTGATTGAATCTGAAGCACTTATTGAAGCACCACTAGAGCTTGCTCCAGAATGGGAGTCTCCTACACCACTTCTGCGAACACCAAACCGTAAAACATCTTCCTTGATTGCATTAAGAACATTTGCATATAAAGCTCTTACTTGAGCAGATGCCTTTGCTTTAGTGGGGTGTGTGCCTACAGTCTTTCCTTTGTCGTCAACAACTGAGTATTGAGATCCAGATCTTTCAATTCGATAGGGCATAGTTTTCTCCTAGTTTAGTTATTCTTATTATAGCAGACTAATCATTGATGAGTTTTTGAAATTCTTCCTTTGTTTTTGCCCCTGTCATGCGATTAACCTCTATTCCATCTTCTAAAATAAGAAATGTTGGGATTGATTTAATCTCATAATTCTCACAAAGTTCAATATTATCATCTACATCAACATATATAACGCTTATTGCTTCTTCTCTCTTTAACTCTTCAACAATTGGTCTTACCTTTTTGCAAGGGTTACACCAGTCTGCAGTAAAATAAA
Source organism: Nitrososphaera sp. (assembly GCA_038201105.1). GTDB lineage: Archaea > Thermoproteota > Nitrososphaeria > Nitrososphaerales > Nitrososphaeraceae > TA-21. Next base: position 18,527 of record JBBRRH010000074.1, read on the forward strand.
GCATGTGTTTCATTTGTTAGATTTTTTTCTTGCCTTTTCTAGGGCAGCAAAGTCTTTAATCTTTGTTTCACCCATGTATCCCCAAGCATATCCATCATTAATCATCATGTCATTAAGAGAAACGGTGTCTCCATTAATGTATACCCAGCCTAAAATACGACCATACTTTTCAGATGAGTTTATCTTCTCAGTCTTAATTACTACAGACTTGGCATCCTTTAGGGCTTTCTTAAGATACTCCTTGGCTTCAAGACCAAGGGCTTTTTCTTTTAGGTCTTTAGTGCGAGACTCAGGGGTATCAATACCAGCAAGTCTTACTCTTGAACTAAATAAAATATCAAAACCTAAATCAATGGTTACATCAATGGTGTCTCCATCAACAACATTTTCTATTTTTTTAACATAATATTCAAACATGTTTAGTCCTTTTATTTATCTTGCATTATTTGCTTTAATACCTCTATAGCCAGTTTTCTTTTTGTTCATAGATCCTGGCTTCTTGTATCCCGCTCCGTTTGTAGTTGAGGCAATTCTTTGCTCTAATGCTTTTTTAATTTTATCGTTATGCTTTGCCATTATTGTTCCAATCTTGATCTTTCATCAATTACTTCAACCATGAACTTCATCATCTTGTCATATCCAACAGCATTATCCATAATTTTATTGTAATGGTGAGAGCAAAATAGTAGCTCTCCAACTTTTCCAATTACTTTAATGTATGCTTGCGCTGCACATGAATCACAACGATCTGTTGCATCTAATAGCCACACTTTTGACTCTTCTGCAATCATATTCATATTATACTACCGCTTTCTGTTATCAGTGGAATAAAATCCACTACCGTTGAATACTGCTCCTACGCTTAAGTATACACGAACCAATGAATTATTACAAGTTTCACACACATATCCTGGATCAGAATCATTAATTGATCTTTCTTTAATTATTCTATTTCCACATGGCCTGCAGTCATATTCATATAGTGCCATAAATTATTTTTTCTTTTCTTTTACATACCAAACTGGAAGGTTTAGTTTGTCTCCAGACCATTC
>JBBRRH010000075.1:0-19253 GCA_038201105.1 Nitrososphaera sp.
TTATTTTATATTATTATGCCCATAATCATATCTATCTCATTCCTTAGCTATCCCAAACAACCTGTAAACTATTTTCTCTGGCCGAGCAAAAGGCGATGGACCATTCGCATTATTTGCTCCCACGTACAAGTATTTCTCGAACCCCAGTTAGTAGACCTGTATGTAATATTAATGGAAAGAAAAGTAGTTTTTCGATTCCCTGCGTACTGGGGAATTTCGTAAATCCAGTTACAGGAGAAGACCAGGATACAAAGATTCAACTACCCAAGGGGTTCATATGGAAACTAGCCGACGCAGCCAAGACAAGATAATGAATATTTCTACACCAAATCTTAACTTCGACGACTCAGGCAAGAACGCTCTCTATTCAGTTGTAGACTTTAAAGGCCCGTAAAACCATCAGTCAGTTTTAAACAATCTATAAAGTTCTCAGCCCAATAATTATTCAGAAGCTGATGGCCTACCACTAAACGGTTAGCAACTGCCAAAAAAGATAAAGGCTAAAATCGTAAGTTAGCCTCTATAGAATATGTCACAAGCTCAATCCTTAAGGAAAACACCGAGGCATTCGCAGTACGACATTAATCCCTTATTACTCCACAGATGGTCACCCAGAGCCATGTCGGGGGAGGAAATTTCGGATACGGAGTTGATGCGTTTGTTTGAAGCGGCTAGATGGGCACCCTCATCATACAATGGCCAGCCATGGAGATTTATTTATGCTAAAAGGAACTCTGAATACTGGGATAAACTCTTCAACCTGATGGTTGAATTCAATAAATCCTGGGCAAAAAATGCTGCAGTTCTGCTGGTTATAATATCAAGAAAAAATTTTGAACATGATGAAAAATCATCTGTAACCCATCAATTTGATGCTGGTGCTGCTTGGGAAAATTTAGCTTTACAAGGGGAAACACAAGGACTAGTAACACATGGGATGCAGGGATTTGATTACGAAAAAGCCAGACGAGACCTTTCAATTCCAGCTACATTTGATGTTATGGCGATGGTAGCAATAGGCAAACCAGCCCCAAAAGAAATCTTACCTACCGACGTTCAGCAAAGAGAACAGGCTTCTGATAGAAAGCCATTATCAGAAATAATAATGGAAGGGCAATTTAGAGAGCAATCCGGTAACTAGAACGACGACAGTTCGGGTAGAGAATGAAACAAAAAAACGAATAATAGCGAAACTCAGCAGATATTTAGTTAGCCACGGACTAGAGTTCAAGATTTAGTCGTCGTAAATTTGCGATTAACTATGGTTAAGCTGTCCAGTGTGTTTACTAATCTTGTGATAGTCTAATTCCGCCAAGCTAGGAAATTCCTTACTGCATTTATCACAGTGGTATTGATTCATCGAAGCCATTGTGTACTTTAGAGTATATATTCAGTACTAATAATGGTGCTACTGCTTACAAAACTGTAGCGAGAGGGGATGGTCGATTGTCTGACATCATAGCATTGTTCGCTTGGGTTGTGTTGTAAACTTCCCTTATATTCTGACTCACGTTCCCATTAGCCGAAGTATCAGTTAAATCGGTGAAATTACTTAGTACGGAAGTTTTATTCATTTGAGTCGAGTTTGTCATATTAATTGGTGAACTCGAATTTTGTGCCGTTACTGTGCTCGATATCAGTAATACACCACCGCAAATTATTGCTGTAAGGTAAGCAAGAGCTAACTTTATTCCCATTATTTATTATTGACCACTATCAATATTAATGATTATAATTTTCTACCAATCGATACCGCGACACGCCAGTTTTTACACCCATGCAATTCTTGTTAACTGATAATCTCAGCTTTCACATCTGACATACTATTCCTTCTTAATTGCATCTATACACTGTGGTCATCGGTCTTTGATTTAAGATTTATAAAATTTAATGTCCAATATTATATTACGTAACGTCTTTCACAGACTGGATTAGGAGTTGTTAGTTCTTTCTCCTAGTCCAGCTGTTTTAATATCGTTTATCGGTGTTTAGACTTTCGAAGTCGATGCTAGTGCTCCAATGAGAAAGCCAGCAACGAAACCAAAGCACGTGATTTTGGAAACATAGTTCTATTCTGCGGTCAAAAGTTGGACAATCAGTAGTACGGAAGTCTGTTTTGATTGTGATTTTTTAATGCTATTTATATGACTTTCAGCCGATTGCGCATCTACCATCAGTGATGCTAAATCGCAAGAAAGACCTGGAATCAATCTGGTTACGGCTTCAGATATCACAGTGGCAGCATGAAAGTCTGGGACATCCTTTAGCACCTCCATTAGAAAGACGATTACGTCAAAATTAGTTAGTGCACCTTCATTCAAGAGAATAGCTGGGATGCCGGTGATTGTACCGCTCTTAAAACGAATAAACCCATGCTGTTCCGCAATTTTGGAGGCTGACTCCGTACTTGTAATTGCCATTACCTGAGATTTCATATCCTGCTCCATGTTTCTATCTAGCTCAGACAAACCTTGTTTACTATCATCCTCCTTACTATCCACCGCTATCCCTGAGGAGCTTACTATCATCTCTGCTATCATCATTTCCAGAGATGCACCCATATTCACTTCAGAAATAAAAAAGCAACCCTAAGCTTTTCATTCGCGTATATTCGTGCGGCAAATTGTGGAATATAGTTCTCAATAATAGAAACTGGCGGAAACTCGAGTGAATCCACAACTGCGATTAGCTCGGTGCCGATGGAACGTATCAAACATTCTGATACTATTGCATTGACAAGACCAGTGCTAGGAAAACCATCTATCACTATTCCTCCCTGAATATTTATTTTAGCATCCTTGTGGATATTTTTTATTTCCAAAACCAAAGTGCCTTTCTTCTCTACAATAACTTATGCGGAATATATAAAATACATCTCCTCATATCGCCACCTGAACGCTTTGGTACCCACATACCACAATGTGATAATTTCAGCCTAAAGGAGAAAATCACTGATAAGTCAAGAATATTTTTCTCAGCGACTTATGTATTCGGAAGAATATTATTTGCTCAAAATGGACATAATTACCAAACCTCACCTTATCCTGCTCATATTTTTAGGTCTCTCATACAGTGTGTCTTACGCAATTATCCCAAATGTACCCGACAAATTAAGTGTTAAAATTTCGTTTCCCTCCTTTAACCAACAAGTACCCCTAGGTGAACTGCCGGTATTTGGTTCATCTTCGGATAATGAGTCTGCTAATTGTGAAGTTTATCTTGACTGGAATAACGATAATGCGATAATGAGGACAAATGGTTTGTTCCTTATAGTTATGAATACCCTGACAAATGGTTTACGTGACATTAGATAAATATTTTTTATTCTGTGTAAAATCAGACCGGCATATCGTATTCAAAATGGGTCTCAATCCACGCTCAAACCGATGTAATGGATTTATGATAAAATAGCAGTGGTAACAGCAGTAATCTAAGGCGTAGCAACAACAAAGTTTTAGTATCAAGAGTACCGTATAATACCGAACCAATGGTATCCAGGTTTGATACAGAAGAGCATATAGCAGAGCTTCACAAGGAGGGGAAAACGACACGAGAAATTTCTAAGGCAGTACATAAAAATTTCTCCTATATAGCAACTGTTCTGAGAAAAAGATTCCCGGATGAATATTCTAAGGAAGATAACGGCAAAAATACTAGTTTGGAAACGCAAGCTCTAAAACTATTCTCTAAAGAAAAAAGTCCTGTATATGTAGCGATTAAACTGGGAATAAAGCCTGAGGATGTCAATAAACTGTATTTACAATATTTGAAACTAGAGGGTCTAGATTCTTTAATTAAAATGCATGACGAACTAGGAGACTCTCTTCCGTCCTTTGTTGGGTCATATAACAAGATATTACAAAGTCGCCTCAGTATTGATAAAGTCATCAGTATTGCGCAAAATCTGCAGCAGATTCCACAAATTGAAAAACAGTATAAAGAGCTACGTGACAATGTTCAAAACCTTTACCAGCTAAAGTTCAGTGTTACGGGCGAGGTAAACGTGCTAAAGAATCAAATCATGCAGCTACAAAACTACCTTAGCTCACTGAATTCTCAATATGTAAGCCTTAAGAAATACAGATATTAGACTGAATATGTCTAATCTTTTACGAGTAAGTATCATTACGGCAAGAATCCTTGTCTTCACCTTTCTTTGGTAACTAGTTTAAAACCTGAAAAACACCAAAACAGAAGTAACTATCAAGATTCCAAATGCTATAATAATGGCGCTTTTTAGATTGGTCATTTTGCTACTTATTTCTCCGAATGTTTAACAGATGTCCCGTTCACAAAAGTTTTGTAGTAACATTTCAAAACTTCGTTAAGAGTAGGCTCGCTTTTAAAATAAGGGTCTTTTTGTTTTTTAACGCTATGGTCTACGGCATTGTCGATGCAGTCATAAAAATGTGGAAGACTACGGTCGAGTGTCTTATTATCGCTATGTATTCGAAGCAACGGTACTGCATCTCCGAACACTTTGTTGTCGAAAAAATGAAAAAGAATAGAAAAGCCTATTACAGCGACAATACAACCGCTTGGAATGTGCAAGACAGAATTTCATAATCTAACCAAATATATCTTCTTGTTCAATACATGTTCAGTAACATTCGTTAACTTCGGGAAGGACAGTCAAAAGCAAGATATCTGATGTCCACAGTAATATACTATCTTATGTATAAAATAAAAATATTTTAACTGGAAGGTCTGACCCGAATGGATTAAAATCGAATCAAGACCCTCCAGCATTAAGTTTGTAAAAGAGATTTCAAATTCCAAAAACCATATTTATAATTTTTCAAAATAGAAAGGAAATGAAAGGGAAATTAATCTAACTTTCGGATTCTGATTTTGAGAGGAATCTCAAAAAGGTGAACGCTTGGATTCTTGAGGTTCTGGGGTGTTACGAGAATCCAACATTATCTTATATATTGTACTCTGTGCATAATTAGCACCTTTTTCAAAATCTAAAACTATTTTCTGAGTATCGAGTCCATCGTCATATTCTATTATCAAATAGATGTGATTCTTTTTCCATAAATATGCTAAAGCAACGGGTGGAAAGATTAGACCTGCCCAAAGTCTCTCGGTATCCCTTTTCATATCATTGGAATTGGCAATATCTTTAATCTTGGAATACTGAACAGATATGTGATAAGGTTCTAGTTCAAACCTATCTTCATAGAAAAATATTTCACTCAACGCGGGTTGGGGAAATGCCTTATGTCCACCTATGTACATAACGGCTCCACAATCAATGGCACCCAATTTTTTTGCTTTTTTCTTCTGGTCTATTCCAAGGATTTTTTCAAACATTCATTTGTCTACTATTTTACACCAATCAAAGTTCTTATGTTTTTATTTTTTGTAAACGTCTTGAATGGACGGACTGCTCTTTTATCTAGTATTGGCAACTTATAATATTGTTATCTAAACGTAAAATCCTATGAAATTGACACGCGACGATTAGCTTGTTAAAGGAAGTCGCACTAAATTAGTTTCCTGTCCTTCGGTCGTCAATAACCCTCCAATGGACCTCCCGTTAGAAACCAAGGTACTGCTGTGCTCCGACAGTAGCTTCAGCTACAACTTTACTTGTTGCTGAGGGACTATTGTCCCATCTCGCTCAACGTTAACAAGACCCACATTATTTTTTATCCACCTAAACCAAGCAACAATTGTCTGAGTCCTCCTCCTTAATGTAGCTCCTGTGATATGTGACTTGGACTTTAACAGATGGATAATATCGTTTCGTGAAAACTTCTTGTTCTCCGCCGTTACGCTTAGAAAGATTTCATTTAGTACTGGAAAATCAAGTAGTAGCCTACACATGTAATTGGACCTCTCTTTGCTCGACAACAAAATAAGTGACTTTCCCTTAGGGGTAATTTTGTATAAGGCTTTTTCTCTTCTCACCAGGCCTAATATTTCGGCAGCCTGTCTATAATATGAGCTCTGTCTAATGTCGAAGGCGAAGGCTTCAACCATCTTTTTTGCACTGTCATATCCTTCTGATACCATAAACGGAAATAGAATTATTTTATTAACATCGTCCGCTTGTGGAATATCTATTAGTTTAGGGCTCGGCAGAATATTTTGATAGTACTTAACAGGTACTATCTATAAAGAAACATGGTATGCACAGACTATCTAAGGTATTAGATAAATGTGGACCTGTTATAGATTTTGGGCAAAGTACACATGAATCTCAGGCTCTTTTTTTCTCGCGAACACATCTGAGAAGGTTCTCGGGTTAATGTCCTTTCTTATTGCTCTGAGTATGGCACTTATCTTTTCAGTGTTTTGATTGTAGGAGAATCAGTCACACCTATTCTAGTATCTAAAAACGCAGGAAGAACTCCAATTTTTAGCCAGTTTTAATCTGTTCATAAAATTAAGAATATGTTTTTCCCTCAAATAAGAGGAACTGGACCTAGAACAATGAGCATGTGTTTAATATATTAGTCAATATATTTAGTTGTCAATTGTCTTTGCAATCCCTTCTAGGACCGAAAATGAATGAATGAACTAGAATTAAAAGACTTATTTGTTAGTTCACTAGAATCGGGCCATATTTTTGACATTAAGAATCGCAATTTGCCTTTTATAAATCCCAAGAATGAAATTAGAATTAAAAACGAGGGTTACTTCGGTCAGTTTGATTTGGTAATTGCAATTTTGCACAGAAATAGTAAAAGTTTACAAGCTTCAAGCGAATTAGAATCTTATCAGAACATCCTCATGAGAACGAATCAGCTGACTGAGCTTGCCCGGAGTGAAAAACGTAGGATTGACTGTATATCATTTTATCCAGTGGAGCTGAAATCGAGCAGGGATGTTTTAGATGGGCGTTTGCCGAATCAAATAATGAATGCAATTCTCACTTTTGGAAGGTCTATGGTTGTTCTCGATAGAAAGCATATCAAGAGAGCTTCGCTCAAGTTCATCCGAATGCTGCCTGCAACTATTATAGCTCATACCGGAAGAAAGGACTACTTTAGAGTAATATCTGTATTCGATAGAATCGTGGATACCGGAATGTTTAATATACCTAAAAGAAGATTCGTAAAAATGTTACTCGATAACGGAATCTCTGAAGGTATTGATAAGATATACAGAAGGCTTTCAACTCTAGAGCGAATAAACCAAAAACTCATCTTTAATCAATTATACAATTCTGATGCTGGATTCTTGAAAGAAGAGTTGAATTTCTGCGTCAATTTTCCAGTATAGAAGCAACAATGTCATACAAAAAACAGATATTGAAATATGTGAAAGAAAGCGAATCTGTCAAAATCACCGATTACCTGTAGTTGCTTCAATCGATCCACTCACTACTAAAGGGACTCGTCTGCCTATTATCTTTCTTGTAATTACCATAACAAATCATTATCATCTACGTTATACCATTTAGTGGGAGCTACGTTAATACGAGTACAGTTATTTTAAGATCCAGTCAACGATAAATGTCAGTACAAGTTATTATTGGATGATGAATAAATGAGGTTATTATTTCCCCTTGGCAAGTCGAATACATAGACTACCTATATAATGGAGTATTAAATCCATATAGATGATGTAGATCTACATTATTGCATAGGTGACAGTGTAAATGATACGAAAATCCATTCCGAACCGGAGTAAAATGAATTCCTGGGTCAGGAATAAGGCTGCCTATAAAAGACATGAATATCTCAGGGATACTGTTGCGTGGAAGTATCAGAAATGTGAATCTTGTATGCAAAGATCACTATTTTTCTGTGTCACGTGTGGATTTTGTTGGAGTTGTCATTGGAAGGTTGAACAATTATCAAAGGTACCTAGTTACTTCTTTGAAGATTTACAGTCACAATAGTAAAACTCTAACGTAAGGCACTTGCTGTAGCTGGTTATCTCTAAACCCAATAGTTTTGGCTAATAACATACCATCTTACGAGGTAGCGCAAGACGCAGCTGATGTATCTGGAATTGATTGTAATTGATGACCCAATTCATGCGATGTTCCATCCCTTCCCATTTTTTCTAATAGAAGACGGTATACAATGGTATAAGAATAAGCAACGGCATGGAATTCTAATTATACATTTAGTTTATCTTTTATGGTTGGGAAATAGAGATATAGCTCTCATTGTCCATAACTAAATTCTGTTTTATTTTAGACATTTAGTTTTTCATCGTGATCGATATGAAAAACATTTATGCTAGTCACTAGTGGGACACAGAGTTGGAAACCAATAGGCCATTGGGAGTTACAATTATAGCTATATTACGAATAATTGGAGGCATTATACTTTTACTTGGAGGTATTGGTCTTGTAACAATTGTGCCCTTTGTAGGTCAGTTGAATGTTAATACTACATCTAGTACAACCGACAATGGTGTTCCTGTAACACCCAATGGCGCTGGTATCAATTTATCTAATAATAACACTTCATTTCTTTTCTTTGCCGCATTCATTGGAATAATCGGCTCAATCTTAATAGTTTTGGGAATTGCAAGCTTTGTTGTAGCATGGGGTCTTCTTAAAGGTAAAGGATGGGCTTGGACCGTTACTATTATAATTACTATTATATCATTGGTTTTTAATGCGCTTTCAATTGTTTCTGGAAACATAGGAGCAATAGTAGGGATAATTATAGACGGCGTGATAATTTACTACTTATATAGGCCAAATGTGAAATCATATTTTGGAAGAGTGAGAGGGCCCACTATATGATTTGTCTGTAATTTATTCCTATTTTGTTAAGGTGGTTAGTTGTTGTATATCATTACATACAAATAGCATTTTGTATATTCATAATTATGATTTTCAAATTCAAACCTATCTACCCAGCAATCCGTAACTTTATAACTTTCTATCTTCAGTCCTTATCTTTAAATGATATTTAGGGAACTCAATCGTTGCTTTGTTTAATTCTTTTTATTTTCACTAATTTTGTATGGCATGAATTCATCGTGAAATGTCATCAAAATCTGTGGCAGTTCCCTTCCAAAAATTCTAACCTCTAAACTCTTGGAGGACACGCAAACTCTATTGTAATATCATATATCTATATTATTGTAAGCAGACATGCTTTCGATTTCAAGTATATTGAATTCCGCAGGCCTCGAATCGATATCTAAACTGGACAATGTTACATTATTGTGCTATAACTTTCATCCTTTCTGCTCATGCTTGTGACTTCCTTGTCATTAATTGGTAGGGACTCAATTTTATATGGAACAAATAGTTGGGTAAGATGATCCAAACTTTATCAGTGAATGGGTAGGAAAGGGTTACTTAGTTTGTTCTTACTCATTTTCCTGGACATCAATTCGTCCCTCAAACTCCTTCATAATATTAGGACGTCGCTTCTCGTATATTGCTATGTGGTTGTTTGCAGGGTCACGGAAAGTGCAACATGGACCAGGTGGAATTTCTAATCTCTTTTCTTCTTGCCATCCCTTTGAGCGAAGTTGGAAAACAGTTTTTTCTAGATTGCTGACATTGTAAATCAGTACAATGTCGTTCTTCTCAAGGTGATTGGCTAATAAGATGTAAGGTTCCACTTCAGATAGTACTATGCACGCTACCCAAACTCCGTACGCATTAATTTTCCACAATAGTTTGCCACCTAAGATGTTCTTATAGTAATCAACAGATGATTCAATGTCTGGACAGCCGTGTACGCACAGATATCTTAGGCTAGACCAAAAATGTCTGCAATGAAGTCAATCAGTAGAAAATGAACTTCCGCATGAGCAGCTTTTTGTTACATTTGGATTGTTAATCTTGAATCCAGAACCCATCAAACTCTCGATATAGTCAACGTTAGCCCCCTTCAGGTACTTCTGGCTGTAGCTATCAACTATGACTTGTACGCCATTTTCATTAATGAGAGCGTCATCTTCGTCAGCCTTTTCCTCAAACCCCATACCGTAGGAGAGTCCTGAGCATCCTCCTCCTGAAACATAAACACGCAAGTATAGATTGCCCTTGTTCTCTTGCTTCATGAACTCCATTACCTTTTCGGCCGCCTTAGGAGTGATATTGATTAAATGTGTTTGCTGTGCGTTTTCCATATAGATTATCCCATCAATAAAATATAAGAATCTTGTGCTTATGTTTAAAAGAGGCAGTTGTTCGCAAACGAGTCTAAACTAGACTATATAAGGTTCTGGAATACGGATACAAATTACACACTCGAATAGCAATAATATGCCGAGGGCCTGCAGCTGGATTGTGATTTCATAAAGGCTACGACACAAAATTTAGTATTTCCTGTCCAATTGATGATAGATACTACTTTCCATAAATTGTAGAGGGTTTTTCTAAAGGCATTCCTGATGGCTTGAGACTTAATAGAATATCAAATTCCGGGTGATTGTCCCAATATTATGAACTCTTGTGACAATTTAATTTATGTTTGTATATAAACGAGGTACTAACGCTTCGTCTAAATGGTCAATAGACTTAATTAGTAACTATTTAAATGGTCGATAAGATTTTGAGAGGGAAAAGCTATAATTGACATTATCGGTTTAATCCATGATATAATCTGAGTGCAACCATGGAAGATACAATTCCAAATAGCAGGTCAGGGATTACGTCTCCTTAAGAGTGGACAGACTTCAGCTGAAATTGTATCAGAAATAATTGCCGAAGCAAACACTATTCTCTCTAAAATGAAGAATAATCTTTGGAGTTAAGAGTAGACCGGGAATTGTCCAATCCGCATGTGTCTGGAAAGGTATTGTCAGAAACAATACCTCACCCCGCCTAGAATACGTAATCTGATTGCACGAGATGTTACATTCAGTACTGTGCTTTTTGGCTGCGATTTGGTTGTTGTTTAAAGCCTTCGTCTGCCAAATTTATTAAGAAATGGAGTGGTACTATTCCCGTGAATGAGAATCTCAGAAGCTTTGACTCAATGATTAAAGAGTTGATGCAACAACAGCATACTTTGCTTCAGGACATCTCTAGGTTTAATACGTCTAAGATTTTTCAGAACATTAGTAGTTTTTCGACCAAGTCATATTTAGACACAACTAAACCATTTACTTCATTACTAGATGCCAACAAGCTAATCGCTCTTCATCTTAAAAAACAACTGGACTCCCCTGTTAGCTATTACTCCAAGAACGAACTCAGAGCAGTAAAGACTCCGACCAATCTGCCGCATAAAAGTAAGGGGATAAGGCTAATATCGCAACTTTCCGGCTGCAAATCAGGAGTCAAGGAATGGAGCGAATATCAAGATATTTGCAAAGAAATACTATGTTACTGTCTTGTTCCACCGCTGTTAGAACCTTTGGAACAGTCAACTACCAATGACGGCCTTCACGTTAGGGATATGATTTTTCATATCCCGTATGAACTATCAAGATTTTGGACATTCATTATAGAAAAATTTGGTCTGGCGCTCATAATAGAATGCAAGAATTACCAGCAGGAATTGAAGGAAAATGAGTTGAGAATTACATCGAAATATTTGGGAAAGAAAAAACTGACAAAGCTGGGAGTGATAGTTACTAGAAAAGGATTACATGCCAACGCAATAAGGGCACAAGAGAATATTTGGAAGGACGAGGACAAAATGATTTTGTGTATGAACGATGAGCAACTTAAAAAGATGATTGAGCTGAAGGAAAATGAAGAAGAACCTTGGAAAGTTATTGATAGTCTAATACGGGATTTCTTATCTTCATTGTCATAGCAGTCGTAAATCTACCAGCTAGTATAATTATTTCTTAATTATAGTAAAGTTATCCTTGGCTTTTCCATCTAGACTATCATAAAATGTTCCTACCAGTTTTGTTCCATTATTCACTACATCAATATTGACGAATCCGTATCTTTCAAATTGAGTAGTGATATAAGGAGCCTTGCCCAGAAGTTTATATTGGTTAGCACCGGCAGTACCTACAACCATAAACATAGCTCCATTTGGATTGATGTAAACTGAGTTATTGCTATCATTTATTATTGGTGCAGACGAATTGATTTGGTTAAATCTTAGCGGATATGACCTCTGATAGTTATGATTATGAGCTTGGAGGACCAAATCTACACCATAGTAATCAAATAATGGATGATATATGTCTCGCAGAGAATCTTGGGACGGATGTCGAGATGGCGAAGTATACATTGGCTTGTATAAATAAACGACAATCCAATGGATAGACTTATTCTGGGATGCAACATATAGGTCGTTACTTATGAAATCGTGTTGGTTAGACTCATCTTTTAAGAGACCATATTGGGCGGTTTGATTGCTAAAAGGTATTATAGACGACATGGCCAAGAAGTGCACATTTCCATAGTTGAATGAATAGTATGGATTAGTAAGGTTAAACTTATTTACATAATCCATCAGACGGGTATAATTATTGGTATCAAAGTCATGTTCTCCAATCACTATTTTAGTTTTATTAACTAAAGGTGACATAACTTTGAACCAACAGCCAGTACCTTTTTGGTAAGAAAAGTCTCCCAAAGCTAATACCAAGTCTGGATTCTTATTTCGGATGTAGTTAACTGTGCGCTGGGTCAGTCCATTGCAACTCCAATCTCCCGCCGCAACAAAATGAATATCTTTTAGAGCCGATGACAAATTGCCCACTGATTTTATAGGAGCCTGTATTTCGTGTGAATTTGTCGATAATAAAAGTAAAATAAAGCCCAGGACAACACCAGAAAACGAATTTATCTTTTTCAATTGACAAGGGTGATTTATGATTTTAAGTAATAATCTCTTGTGGTACGAATCCCTAAGTAATGATACCATAATAGGATAAAATCGTTATTATAATCCACTTTCTATGACTACCCACCTTCCAATCTGCCATGGACAGATTGTAATCCTCCGAACCCAAATAGTAGGAATACAAAATAGCCAACAAAAAAGGAACAATGACTCTACGGGCTTCTGGTGCGTGATGTGGGTTTAGGTTAAGGGCAAGACTTCGAAACATGAGAGACAAAAATAGGTTTAGAGCCATGAACCAAGGTGTCTAGACCGGAAAGAACCGCTCTAAGATATATAATCTGCTACAAGGAACAATAGATGATAGTACGTTTATTAGCTCTAAACGCCTTAAAGCACATAATGGCTTCAGTGACTCAATACCACTGTGAAAAATGCGGTAAGGAATTTCCTAGCTTGGCTGAATTAGATTATCACAAGATTAGTAAACACACAGGATAGCTCAACAGTAGTTAATCGCAAATACATGAGTAGGTGGTGAACCATGGTGAATTCTAGGGACAAAAGTAATCCGTCTGTTAAGTCAGACACACACTATGATTTACCATTGGAGATAAAACAAATCTCCAATTACCAGGATATTCTCGGTACATTTCATCTCACCGAAGACGCAAAAGATTTACTAATTGAAAATGGCTTTGTTGTCATTCGTCATCGTATCAAGGAGTACGATTTTACTTATGTCTACCCCAGTGGAATATATGAAGTGTACAAAAATGTAAGGAGGTATGGCATTCCCATTTTTGTTACATGTGATTCAATATTGAATATATTACATGTCACGCTAGACAATATTCTGAAAACAATGGAAGAAGAGTCATTATTTGGTAAGATACTGAAAATGACAAAGACGTTTCTATCCGAGTCTAATGCGATATTCAGTAACGCTACTAATAACGAATTAAAGGAGGCTGCCAGACTTAACATAGCTTACTTTTCAGTGGCATTGAAGCTCTTAGTTCCAGAAGAAAATGTGCCAGGTCAAGTAGCTGATTTGGTAACATCAGAACTAGCAAATATAGGCTCTTCCCAACTTTCAAGTTCTGTAATTTTTAGTTATGATGTTGACTATACGCAATTCACTACACGTGGTCATTACTCAGATACCGAAAAGCTCGAAAAATATTTCAAAGCGCTAATGTGGTACGGCATGATGAATTTCAAACTATCAGATACAACGCAATTAATACAAGCTTCATTGGTTGCTAATATTCTTTCAAATAATGAAGAGCTGAGGACTGAATTTGACTGTGTGAAAATGGCGACTGAATTTTTTGCTGGAACAGCAGATGACGTAGATCCGTATGAATTTCTAAACATTATGAATAGTATTGTAATTGGTAGCTTCAATCTGCAGCTATTGACGCAAGAAGATTTTTTGAAACAATTAAAAACTGCATTAGACACATTGCCTCCTCCTAGGATTATCGATGGGACATCAGCACAACTAATGACGGTACCTTCTTTCTCCCAAGAAGGTGTGAAGAAAATAATGGAGGAGAAGCGTGGAATGCGACTGATTGGACAGCGATTTACTCTAGATTCTTATATATTTTCTAATTTGGTCATTTTGAAATATACCGGAGAAACCTCACCTTTTACTGCGGTCGGCCCACAAAGTGGTAAATTCAGAGGCTTTCCAAGGGGCCTCGATGCAATGGCTATTTTAGGGTCCAACAGTGCGAGAGTTTTACTGGAGAATTTGGGAGATTCTAATTACAAAGACTACGATGAGACTTTTTTAAGGCTCCAAACTGAAATTAATAGCTATGGAGACGATACTTGGAGCAAGGATATTTACAATGGGTGGTTATATTCACTAAGAGCTTTACTAGATAGTTATGATAGTAAATATCCTACCTTTATGTTAAGTAAAGCATGGGAATACAAAGAACTTGCCACAGCTTTAGCATCTTGGACTCTACTAAGACACGACACAATTCTTTATGCTAAGCAAAGCTACACACCGATTTTAGGGGTCTCTGTACCGCCTCCCAAATCTACAACCCTGGGGTATGTTGAACCTGTTCCAGAGCTTTATAGTAGGATTCTCTCATTAGTTAACACCGTTAATGGTTTCCTTGAGAAAATTGGTGTGATACCTGAGCGCATTCTTATAGGAGTTGAAAAGCTAAAAAATATTCTGCAAACTGTGATGACAATATCTTTGAAAGAGCTAAAGAATGAGCCACTTTCAGGGGAAGAGCATGAGTTTATCAGAGATTGTGGGCTCCACTTAAGCTCCCTAATGTCATATTTTGAATCCATAGACCACGAGCCCCGAGATGCTATGGCCGTAGCAGATGTCCATACTGACTTAAATTCTGAAACTGTATTGCAGGAAGGAGTAGGATACGTGAAAGTTCTTCTTGTGGCTTTCAAATTACCTGATGGCAAAATTTCTATTGGAGCTGGTCCTGTTTTAAGTTACTATGAATTCAAACAGCCTATGAACGGGAGATTGAATGATGAATCATGGAAGAAAATACTAAAATCTGACAGCTGTCCAAGCGAACCAGAGTGGATATCTGAATATTCCGCATAATTCATGATGCTAGATACCATTTTAACTATTCCATACGGAAGTAAACTGGATGATACCTATCTCTGCGCATATAGGATATACGTCAAGTCCACATCTTTTCAAATAATACTGAAAATGTCATTAACGCAATAGAGCTGGTACTGTAAGTTGCATTTTTTATGATGGATTTAATACCGTCTTCCTTCGCTTCTTTTATTTCCATAATCAAGGAGTGCAAGTTGTCAACTAGTACCATAATTCTCTTAGCTCGAATATCTTCGATTCGTTTTACTTCTATATCCTTCGAATTGTTAAAGTTCTCCAAGTTATTTTTGAATTCAAGAGAGCGTTCGTCTTTTGGTAACAAAACTCTAACTTTTACGACTTGATTTATTGCGATTTTTAAAAGCAGTGAGAAAAAGCATCTTAATTTTATTATCTATCGACTTAATTTCGGAGTATAATTCGAATCCATTCATATCTGGTATTCTAACATCAATTGCGGCAAGGTCGTAATATGCAGTCTTGAAACTTCCCAATGCTGCTTTGGGGTCCGTGAATATGTCAACTACGAACCCAGACGTTTCCAGTATACGTCCCAATGTTCGTGCGGTATCAATTTCATCGTCAACCACAATTACTCTTCCCTTTGTTTGACTCATCCCAAAGTACTTGCACTATCCGTCGTACTTATTACTTCGGGCCATATTGATAGAAAGATACTGCGATGTTTGTATTTCAAAAATAAACTAATCAATCGACGTCTGGGATAAAAATTTCTTCATATACGACCGTCTCGCCTGCTTTTGGTAGGTATCTTAACGCTGATGGAATTCTATCGTTTTTGTATAGTTCTGATACTGCAGAGCCTTCGAGACTATAGGCAGCAAGCGTTCGTTATCCGAAGGCGAACTTACCAATTCAACTTTGCGCTTTGTCTTCTTTCTTTGGGGCAATGAGAAGATAACAACCAATGATTGTATTCTAGTTTTCAATCACACAGATACTTTTTAGCCAACTTTGAGATAGTTTGTTAGATTGTGGTTGTCACCTTTACAAGAATTCAACTAGGCTTGGAGGTTGTTGACAGACACAAAAGCCAACCTCCGGCCTTTAACCGTCATTGATTGTATCTTAGTTTTCAATTAGTCCTTGATATATTCCCTTTTTCCAGTTCTCAGCACAAGTGATACTACAGAAACCTATGAAGTCTGGGACAGTTGTTACGCTTATGAATTTTTTACAGTAGTGACATTGCAATGTTCGTACTATTTGCTCTTCGAATATTGGCGTTGCCATAGGATACAATCGGACTATACTTTACTTAACAATTATGGGTAAATACCTAAAAGATTGCCTGATATTCAAGATTCTTTTAAAAATTTCAATTAATCGTTCTTTCTTTTCGGCCATTGTATGATAATTATCTACAATTGTATTTTAATTTTCAAATATGGCGTAACTATGAAATAGTTTGTAAGACGGTGCGTTGTAGGACCTAAACCGGTTCATTTGTACAGGCTGGAGGTTGTAGACTTCACCAAACGCGACCTCTAGCCGTCTTTTAATCCATGGTTGCATACAGTCCCGTATCACTTTCTTTCTCCTTCAATTTGAACATCTGTAGCGACAATCTAAAGGCATCTAATACGTTATCATATAATGTGGCTTCTTTGTCCAAATTTCCTGAGTCATCACGTGATGCTTCTTACAGTTTGACATTTTCTCCTGAACATAGCCAGTTATCGCGTTCGTTAGCAACTTCTCTCTTAAGCGAACTTATCAATTCCGGAGAACTAGCACCGACGAATATGTTCTTAATATTGGTAAATGAATTATACATGTCGGCAACCTTGTTTATCATGTCTTCATATCTTGGACGTTCGAACTCATCTGCATATAGTACCTCGATACTGTAACCATTTAACTGAAGATGTGTCTCTTTGTCGTTAAAAGTCAGACCTAACTTTGTAGCGAAGATTCCCTTCAAACGCTTTATTAGTTTAGTGGCAATTTCGATATTAGGTCCTGTCACTATACACATCTGACTGTTCCCATTGCTACCGGAATGGTTTGTTTGTTTATGTGTGCATAGCCAGGCCATTAATCTTAACATGAATTCAGTGAGGCCCAATCCTGTGGCCTTCTTTACCTAGAGATGTTTGTCCTTGAAATCTCCTTTGGAGTTCATTAGAGTGTCAAAAAGAATCTTTTCGTAATCATAGATTGGATGTTCTACGTTGTCCTTGACATGCTGATTATAACTCCGATTCTCGATATGGTATGGTATACTATCTTTGGGCACAATAGCGGACTGGGGAACTAGTCTCTTAGACGTTTATTAATCATTATGCCTTATAGAAGTTAGACTGGGAACTTCCGGAAATAAGGACTTTGAAAACAAAGACAATGCGCAAGAAGAAAATGTCAGTCACTGGGCAGAACTGATAACACAAGTTGTCGATAAAATAACTGGCAAAGATGTTTCTATCACTTATCGATTTGACAATTTGCAGATTAATATTCCCAAGGCAACTGGTCCTAAAGGCCAGGAGCTAGGAAGCGCCAAGTGGATCATAAACGGTAAGGTTGTAATTCATAGTCAGTTGGAAAACAAAGACAGTTCATAACTAACGTATAATAAATGTCCGACAAATTTCTAACTGAAGTAGACCCAATAATTAACAACCTAATAAATTTGTTAAAAGTACCTAAAGGAAGTCTCACCGTCAAGACAAATGATACGCCAGCATTCTCATTAGAATTCCAAGATGATAAAGTATTGCTTGATATTACTGATGCATCGTTTTTCAATTTTGGAGAGGAGAGTGACGATATCGGATTCTTTTCGAAGCTAAAAACTGCAAAAGAACTAGCTCAAGTCTTGACTGATAATCACCTAACACTTTCTATTCTCCGAAAAGGTAAAGAAGCCTTAAGTCTTGGATATGAAACGCATCCTACGCTCTCGCGATTGATAACCGGCAGTGATGATATCCAAATAGATAGTGTTAAAGAAGTTGCCAAGCTAAAACATGATGTTGATAAAGACCAGAAGTAGCTTACTAATGATAACTGGAACAGAACCTGAATTAAATTCAAATCTTATTCTACAGCCCTTACATAGAGCTTCGTACGTCCTCTCCATAAATTTGTATAAAGGCATATAATTATGCAATAACAAAACTTGCCAACAATTATTGCTCCCTACATGTCATGTTTTTCTTTTTGGTGCTCTCCCAATTCATCTAGACTATTAAATTTCATTTTGCACAAATCGCATACCAATGGATTCAAATTGGAATCCGTCACCCTATTGTCAGATTGTTAAAGACAGATTAAATCTTAGTCGAGTTTTCCTCCATTGCATATGTTGAGAAATGGAGTTAGTGATGGGTCGGTCACTGGTACAGAAAGAGGTTGGATTTGTAAAGAGCGGGAATAGATAATGATATGTTCAAAACTTGTACCCAATATTTCGTAGAAATTTTTTTCTTTCATCTATGTCGTTATCTGTTTCTATACCCATTGGTTTAAATCCATCAACAACACCAAGTATTGCCCTACCTTGTACTGTATCAACAAATATTATTTCTACTGGATTAGCGGTCGCACAATAAACAGTCACTATCTCAGGAACTTCTTTTAATCTAGGTAGTATGTTTATTGGGAATGCATTCTTTAACAAAATTACTAAACTATGTCCAGCAGAGATACTATATGCATATTCGGTGGCCAACTTTTCCAGAACCTCCTCATTGCCTGCATGCCTTACCAGACAAGGGCCACTCGCTTCACAAAAACCACATCCAAACTTAATACCTGGAACACAATTAACTAAGCACTCTGAAACGTCCTCGACTGTCTTTATGAAATGGCTCTGAGCTAGAACGAATTGAACATCACTTGGAGGTTCTATTTTTAATGACTTGATTTCCATATATGCCATCATTATTGGGTCTATGCTTTATCTTTTCAAA
>JBBRRH010000076.1:0-19198 GCA_038201105.1 Nitrososphaera sp.
CGCAGATTCCACCGAAAAACGTAGAATAGTTTGGGAGAATGTAATATGGCCTTTAATTCTTGCTCTTAACCGATCTTACTTTACCTTACAGGAATATCAAAACAGGAGAGACGAATTCTGTAAATGCGAAGGTCTCAGACGATTGTTCGTTGCTT
The DNA here is from genome assembly GCA_038201105.1 of Nitrososphaera sp. Taxonomy (GTDB): domain Archaea; phylum Thermoproteota; class Nitrososphaeria; order Nitrososphaerales; family Nitrososphaeraceae; genus TA-21. The sequence continues at coordinate 156 of JBBRRH010000076.1, forward strand.
CTGGGCTAATTTCCTTGATTAATAAGGGCATCCTTTTTAAAGGAAGAAAAGATATCTATTCAATTCATTATAGGCTGATACCTTACTTGAGAAAGAAAACCAAGTTGGAATATATTCAAGCGCTTCGAATGACAATTAGCAAGTAAATGCCAATACGTATCATCTTCAATCAAATCGATTAAGGAGCAATTTTCCGATATCATGAAGAGCTAGACAGACCTAATACAAATGTTAACTTAGTTTTCAAAATGCCAGGAATTTCCAACATCTTATTCATCGATTATAATGTTGGGCTGATAATTAGAGTCGAATTTGTTCCTTAATTTCAGTCAGGCAATAAGTTGATAATAAATTAATTTGGCATCTTTAAGTAGTCTATCGTAACCCCCTTAATCTTCGAACATTATTCTCTTCAGTAATGTGCTCTTACCTTAATGAGACCTTCAAAAAATAATAACACCTGTATTACCCTCCGGATCGGCAATTATTTCATCAGTTATAGATCTTCTTGCATCAAACCGAGATTTGACATCTTCTCTTCGAAAGTGGCGATCTTTCCAACAATTCTTGTTTCCTTCTTATATCTCAGTATAAGGTGAGAGCAAATCAATGTTAGAAGATCTCAAATCAAGATCGACAATATCCTTTATGAAGCGATCATGAATTTCATTTGTGAGTTTTATAGCTTTCAGATCTTTCAAAGAGCTCTGAAAATTCAAATTTCAATTTCTCTTGGTGCTTCAGAATCATTGCTTCGAGTCGATCATGACTTTAACCAGTTGAATTAGAAATAAAAGGCCTATTATGTTTCCTGTGTATGTTTAGACTACGGCTAAAGGTGCATACTTATTTATCGATCCTACTAAACTTAGTTATGAAGTGTCCTCATTGCCAGGTATTCTTTCATCCCAAAATGCAGGTAAGATATCTAGCTCAGAATGGTCGAGGCTTAAAAGTCCATTTATATCATCAAACTTGTCCAGAATGTAAGGAGGTCATAATAGGAATCAGAGAAACAGAAAATTACGGTGAGTTGAGTGAAACACTAGAAGGACTTAGATTTTTAGTTGCTTCACCACCCCAATGCAATACATCTGGAGCCAGCAGAATAGAGTGACTGATTGACTAAGCCCTAATGTAGATAAGCTTTGGAGAACATATCTTTTTCGACTACGGCAATTTACACCTTATAGATATAGAACTATAATCTTGGAGTTATGAATGTGCTAAAAGAGTTGGAATCTAAACTTACAGTATTTGATACCCACTTATGATTAATTGACTTCATGGCGAGTTATGAAGCACTAAAGGCTAGCGTAGACAAGAACGGAGAAGTTATGATAAGACTCAATACAGGTGAAAAGATTGAACTACATAAGCATAATGTTAGGTTTGACGAAACTACAAAGGAAATAGTGGTTGATTCGAATTCCTTTTTCTAAAATATTCACAAGTTCTTCAGCATTGACAGCCCGATCCTCTAGCCCTTCATTGAATACTTCATAATTTTCCAGTGGGAAAGAATATTTACTTTAGAGAATAATTCCTGTCAAATCCAGAATATATCATTGTCAATGCTTTGAAGCTGATTATGAAAATTATATTTAAAAGCTTCTGATTCATTTCTAAGGGGCAGACTGCTAGCCAAAAGCTTAGACTCCTCAATCAATTTTCGATCAGGTAGGAAATAATATGTTATGATGTAAAGTATCTTTGTTATCGCATTTGTTGTATTCTGCTCGAGTGGTACCCTCTGGAAAATTTACGTTAAATGATCTACTGCAGTTAGAACAAGATATCTCACGAACTGCCATTATCTAACTTTTCACTTCCTTAAGCGCCCCATCAATTTGAAATAGGATTCATCGCAATGGATTTCTTCTCTGAGCCCAGTCTATTATAGAACCGTCGTAGCAACGAACATTTTTAAAACCAGCATGTTTGAATTGGAAATACTTATGGGACGCTCTTGTCCCTGAATGGCAGTAACATATGATCTCTTTATTTTTTGCTATTCTGGATGCGTTAAACTCATTTAGTAGATCTTCACCACTCTTTATCATTTTACCGTCATCCCCTATTCCATTCTCCCAGTTATGCAGTAAAGAGCCTGGAATTCTTGCTTGAGTGTGTTCCAAGGGCGTTCTAGAGTCTATAATGACAGTACACTTATCATTTAACTTTTCTTTTACCATCCTTTCGTCCGCCCTAAGACAATCATTGGGTCTAGATATGAAATTAGTAACGATGGGCTTGGGAAGATCACGGACAATGGGCAATGTTCCCCGCCGAATAAAACTGAACGCGGTTTCTAGAAGACTAGTATTGTTGTGACCATTGTAAAGTAATGTCCATGCTATTCGTGCCGCAGATGGATCGAAATGTTCTCCGTAAACCACTACCTTCTTTGATTCGTCTATTCCAAGTTCACCAAAAAGATTTTCCGCAGCTTCTGCTTCTATAGCAAGATTCGCACCATTTTCTGATATACTTATTACATCATCTAAACCGAGCGAAAGTGCATTTTTTATATGTCCAGAGCTGTATGCAACTGCTCCTCTACCATCTATGACTACCAAATCATGATCATCAAGATGAGATTTAAGCCACATATTGTCAACGATCAATTCTGCTCATCTTTCCACCATTTGTATGATATACAATCTATAGGTATTCGTATTTAACTACCATATGTATCAGAGCCGCTTAAAACTTAATCTCCTATTTTGAGTACCTATTAAGCAATAAGGATGTAAAATTATACAATGGGAATCTGATAGTGATGGCGGAATAAAGGATTTGAGTTCTGAATATATCGTGTATACAAACAGAATGATACATGATATTGCTCATGCGATTGAGTTACTTGTACAAATGGCAAACAGTTCTAGTTTTGACGAAAGCACTGGAAAATGGGTGTTGGAATCCTGCGGTTAGAAATGCAATTCAAAAAAAGAGCAGAGTCGCTAGTATAACATTAGCTCATCAGAATGCAGGCTCTGCTTTTGACCTATGACAAAAAAATGTTACTTAGATAGTGTAGTATGTATAGTCGCTTTTTGTATCGGCATCTTTGTATTTTCGTTTGGATTGGATGATAGGCAAGTAGCGTACGCGAGATCTGAGCAATTCCTAGATGGTACTAATAACAATCTAGTGATAAGTTTGGATGCTCCAGGTAATTGGAATAGTGGGATTATATCAGAAAGCATTTCTGATTTGAATTGGAGATTGAATGCATTGAATGTCATAAATGGTGACACAAAATGCATTCTTTGTCGTTACAAACATGCCCTCACTGGCTAACTTTGCCCTTCCGCTAGGCCAAAAGACTGGATTGCTGTCTCTCCTGTTATCACAATATGTTACGATAAATGGAGAGTCTGATATCACATTAAGCGACGGTTCTTCAGGTCATTCTTATTCTATTACCGTAACTGCTGACCAACTTCATCGTCTTAATGTTCCAATCGATAAAGGATTTGACGGAGTTTTGATAACTACCAAGCAACAGGGCGTCACGTACATGGTAGTTTACGCTGCACAACTAGGAAGAATTGCTGAATTCGAGAACACATTTCAAAATATATTAAATTCTCTCAAGTTTGGTTCAGTATCTTTTTCTAGCAGCAATACAGTGTCAACCAACAATAATCAGGTACAAGAAAATAACACAGAAATTGGGCCCCCAAGTACTGACCCGTACTGTAGTGGGACTAATTCATCATTTGACGTTTGTCAACAATCTCCCACTAGTAGCGAAATCCCATGCAATGGAAATATGACAGAAAATGGATGTACAAATTATGTGGATATTGTTCAAGGCTCATCGTCGCCTGAAAACGAGCAGAATTTTGTACCGCAAGATCTGGACGCTTCAGTAGGTACTACAATTATTTGGACAAATGATGATACCACTCTTCATACAGTCACTTCAGGAAGTCCAGAAGGAGAAAACTCTGGCACGGAATTTGATTCAAGCTATATTGCGGCCAGAAACACATTCCAACACACCTTTAGTAACGCTGGTACCTTTGATTACTATTGTACTCTTCACCCGTTCATGAAGGGTAAAATAACTGTCTCTTAATTTTGAATCTATTATTTCTGATCAAATAGTTTTGCAATTCGTAGTAGCCCCCCGTAGTACCCTATATGATTTCTTAACAAAACGGCTTATAATTATTTATCTTGTACGGGTTGAAGAATTAATTGCAAAGAAGATATGGAGTGAGTAATAACTGAAAACTTGCTAAGATTTGGCTATTGGCTTCTGCGATATCAGCAGGTATACTTGGGACTATTGTTGCTCTTAACTATCAACCTCACGAGGGTATTCTCGAAATAAATGGTCCGCTGTCAGTAAAATACGTCAAGCAACAAGGCGGTCCTTATAATATTACCTATCTGTCGGAAGGACCTACTCTTACGTCATTCTACACGAGCTGCGGAGGTGGTGGTTTATATGATTTTGGGGGATTTCAGCAATACAATTGCATTAATTTCAGCTATGATGGAGGGCCAGGATTGGTACAACTGCTAATGCCGGCACGTCTAGTTGGCGAGCTGGAGAAGATACAGAGAGTGGAAACAGGTTTTCATAGTCAATTATCATTTCATCTCGTAAGTCAAGATGAAGTGTATACTAGATTGAGAATTAATTTACCTGCTGCCAAAGGAGGAATCAATCTCGTAGGGGGTACAGAAATGGCACCTATACAACTCTTAATTTTTGACTCGACAGTGTTTGGCGGCGTATTATTTATGGCGATACTTTTTGCAACAGGAGCGATAGGCTCTGCCATTTTTTCGAGGAGAAAAAAACTAGTAGATAACCACTAGTTAAGTGAATTTAAGCTCAGATGGGTGACTTTGTTATTGCTTAACTTAAGCTTATGATGAAATTTGATGACAAGATTAGTTTGCTGACAGATTTGACTGTAAAAGAAGACCCATGATTAGGACTAGTGCTTTAGCGTCTAAATAAAGTGGCTTGGTTTGATAGTGACCCATTGAGGTATTGCCCTTTAGTAAGTTTTGTCTGAATTTTAGGAGTATGACTATGGCATCGCTTATTGACCTTGTCGCTCGTCAAAGGGCTTTAGGATCTGAATCAATTTGAGTTAATCACGCTGTTGTGACTAGCAACAATTCTTAATATTGAGCAAAACCATTGGAAATGCTACCGGGGACTTATTCTGAAGACACTTGTGGCACCATTTTCGGTTGAAAGCACATACAGAAGACCGTCTGGTCCTAACTTTATATCAGTAATTCTACCGAAGCCAGTTGCGAATGTTACTTTCTTTAATTCATTCAAATTGTTTGCTATTCTATCTTTCAGTTCTCCTTCTAGTTGGAGTGCATTTCTATTCGTGTTCAATTTAAAATAATAAATGGTTCCTGTATTTGCGTCGCCAACAATTAGATCATTTCTATGTTCTGAACCATACATTTCAGAACTAAGAAACGTCATTGCGGTTGGAGCGACGGTAGGAATCCAAGTAAATTTTGGTTCGTTGTATGTACCGTTTCCATTAAAATGATTTAGTCCGCTTGGATTATGCACTATTTTACCCATCTGCTCAAAATTCGGTTCCCATGTTCCTTGTACCTTAACCCAGCCACTGTTGAAACCTGGTTGCACTAAATTAATTTCGTCACCAAACTGAGGTCCGTTTTCAGTGTCCCACAGTTTGCCTGTGAGTGGATCCCAATCGAACCCAAAACTGTTCCTAATACCGTAAGCATAGTACAAACTAAGTGGAGGGCTATTACCAAGAATTCCACTACCAACGGGTTTTCCGTCCTGAGTAATTCGAAGTATACCACTACGTCCGTCAACTATAGTTGAGTTTTGATAATTTTGTGTCATAGTGTCATACTTCTTACCGCTAAATGTCCCATCCATATCACCCACACTGATATACAGATTGCTATCTGGTCCGATTGCTATAACCCCGCCCATGTGTCGTGGTCCTGGCATTGCAGGGAGATCTAAGAGAAGCTTAGGATTTACTAATCTGTTATTGATAAGGTCATATCTATATACACGATTACCAAGTGGGTTCAGAGAATTAGAAAGGTCCTCATCTTCACTGTCTCTTGTATGTGCTTCAGTATAATATAGAAATACATTCGGAATGTTTTTTTCATTACCTGAAACAGCTACTCCAAGCAACCCTCTATATCCTATCGTTGCGACATTGACATCTAAGAGAGGTTTTGATTGAACCCCATCTATTATTGTAAAAACCTTGCCGGCGTCTCTGTCCAGGATTACTATATCGTCAGCACTTAAGAATGCCATGGTAGAGGGCTTAAAATCACCTGTAAAGATTTTTTCGATTATGAATCTGGGATTTATCAAAGCCGGTGCGGCAAAGACTGCCGTAACAGAAATTAGGAATATTGCTACGATTACAAAGTCAAAAAACATTACAAGCTTTAAATTAAAGACGGTCATTATCTTGGAATAATAGATAGGTGGTATAAACACATCGCATTAACAGCCTGTCAGGGGTTTACATAGTAATAATGAGATAGCCAATTTGACCACCCTGGAGATATTGCTTTAGATCCAATAAAAGAGATATTATACATTACCGACATCTACAATAACCGTATCCAAGCATTCTACTACGACGGTAATTTTATCACCAAGTGGGGATCATTTGGAACAGGAGATGGACAATTTAATAGACCAGCAGGCATTGCAATTAATCCTGTAGATAATTTAATTTATGTCAGTGACACTGTGAATAATAGGATACAGGCATTTGATGGCGACGGTAATTTTATCACTAAGTGGGGCTCATTGGGATCGGGTAATAGTCAATTTGAATGACCTGATGGAATACGCTTTGAGCAATCAGAAAAATTAGTCTACGTATCCGATAGAATGAACCACAGAATTCAAGTCTTTGGTGACCAAGGAGTATTTGTTAACAAATGGGTTATGTCGGATAGCCAATCAGGAAACACAGTTAAGCCCAGAGATGTTACGATGGACTCTTCAGGGCAAATTTATGTTGTTGATAAGGAAAATAACAATGTATTAGTCTACGGATAGGGGAAAGCACTGCTTTCGACCGTTACTTTAGCAGAGCAACAAACTGGTCAGGAAAATAACGCAGCAAATCAAAAGTTTTCTGATGGCGTAATCCCCCCAACTATGCATGGTAAATCTTACTTTATTGAAAACTTTGAGTCTGACCCTGAAGACCCGGTATATGTCGTAAGCCACTCTACTAAAAAGGACAAAATACTTGATCCAATATACAAACTGGTCGGTGAAATAAAAAATAATGGTGATGAAGATGTCAGCTTTGTAAAGATCATAGGAACATTTTATGATAAAGATGGAATAGTAATAGGAACGGACTTCACTTACACGGATCCGACGGATATTAAAGCAGGTCGAACCGCACCGTATTCATTGACATTAGGGTTTGGAGATTCAATCAACATCAAAGATATAGGAAGTGCAACCTACAATTTGGAATGGGACTAAGATGTCAAATTTTAGTAAGTCATAATTAAGAAATTGATTACAAGTGCTAACTAAAGTTCCAGTAGTCCAATTATTTTTAGATTCGTAATCCTGAAAGCTATGGACGGACTTGTGGAATTCGTAACAGAATTAACCCTAAACAAGCATTTTATTTGTAGGGAGATAGTTAATTAGATATGAGTTATGTGGATGCTTTGCCTCCTGAAAAAATCGCATTTATAGCATACAATATTGGAGTATATGAATCAGTTCAAAAATTTGGTAATTTGATTACAAGTGGAAAAATCACAGGCGATATAGACGTACCTAAAGTAGCAGAGTTGCTATCAGAATCTTCATCTTTTTATGATGCAGAAATGATAGCCGGGTTAATGAATGCGATGTTATCGCATAACGCAAAAAGTACAATTATTGACAGGGTAACAGCAGAACAGGTGACACACGTAATGAATCAATTGAAAGCAACAGGAGTAGCACTACCATAAAATTAAATAATTATTACTAATTAGATGCAATACAATAGTGTGTGAGGAATTAGCTTGAAATATTCCTCTACAAGCCTCAAAGTATCAAAAATTAGTCTGGTTAAAAAGGTTCTCCTGAGGGAACACGCATTTAGACAAGTAAAGCGATTTTTAGGAGTTGGAACACTAGAACAATTTAAGCTGGTCAGGTCAGTCTAGGCTAATCTCTCTTTTCATTCCTTGTTTTCTTGTTCATTTTGCTTGCAAATTGGAATAGTTTCTACTATCGTAAAGCCGTATGGGACCAGAGGTTGTGCCCTAGCAAGTGAAAAAGGAGTCACCAATATGAAAGCAAGTGTTATGCTTATGATAGCTATTTCCAGAGTCAGACTACCGAAGTACATTTCCCATATGAGATAAGCAATAACCCATGTTTATTCTATATGCCATATCATAAGATACGAACGCATTTGGAAGATAAGATATGAAAAAGTTAGTAATCTATAATCATTGTAATTTGATACTAATTACCATCTAAGGGAGTAGAAAAGTTAAATAACTTTATTATATAACGAAAGTTACTGTCTAAAATTATTACTCTCAGTTTGGAGTTGTTAATTGCTGCAGCTTTAATTTGCATGCCATTAGCCTTAAGTAATAACCCAGTACTGGGTCATAGGAGTGGCTGTCATAGATATCATAGTTGCCCATCAGATACAGGAAGCTATGTCTGTGGTGACCTTGGTTACGATTCGCAATGTCCAAAAAATACATCTTCATCATCAGCCAAATCAAGTCATAACAACGCAAAATCAAAACAGGTACCAAATGTACACACAGTAACGGATAAAGATTGTCAAACGGGTTACCATAAATCATCTGGCAAGTGTATTCCAGATAAGGTTAAGCCTAAGAAAATAAAATCCAGTAATGCTGGGAGTATTAACTCCAATTTGACAACAGACAAAAGGTGTCAAGGTTTAGCTGATTGTTTTCAAGGAGTGGTCACTGAAGTTGTGGATGGTGATACTCTTGATGTAAACAATGTAAGAATTAGTTTAGCTTTAGTTAATACTCCAGAAGTCTATGAAAATAGATACTTGGATGCAAGATCCTTTGTGATGACTAATTGTGGAGCGGGAACAAATGCACTAGTAGATGAAGATGATGGTCAGAAAGGAGGAAGCTTTGGAAGAATGATTGCATTAGTATACTGTGGAAATAACACTAATTCACTGAATGAACTCCTGTTGAATTTCAGCAAGGCTTCTATACTTCCAGAGTTTTGTAGTGTCAGTGAATTTGCTTCTTCCACATGGGCAAAGAAGTATGGTTGCTCTTAATGTCCAATATCGGAAAATCCTTATTCTTGTCCTCTCAGATTATTCCTAAGCATCGAGCTCCAAGAATTGATACTATTAAACAGAATTTACTGAATTCCGAGCCTATAATTTTAATTTCAACTCAGGTCGTGGAAGCAGGTGTCGATTTGGATTTTGACATGGCTGTGCGAGACACTTTTGACAGAGGATACGATTTCCCAGAAATAGAACACGAATCTGTCAACAGAGGATATACACCGCATATACGTCATAGAGGAGAAGGAAGAAGAATGGTAAAGAATGTCCATCGAGTAAAGAGGTGGGTTGTGGAGCGAACAAACTCATGGCATAACAGATTCAGGAAATTGCTTGTCCGATATGAAAAGAAAGTGGAGAACTACCTTGGCCTAGTACAATTGGCATGCTGTATTATTATATACAATCAATCTTTAACTTTCTCTACAGGAATACTTGATATTCGTTCTCCCATTACGTTCACATTTTTGTATCCTCTATAGATGACTTTTCCATTTTCGTGAATCTCTATATCATAAATCGGACAAGCACCAAAACAAGCGCTTCTAGACATCGTAATATTCACCTTGTCCATATCAATACTTGACTGGTTCGTATTAGCGAAATCGGATTGGTTCTTGATGACATCAGAAGACTCAGCTTTGACATTGTTAACAATAGTCGGCAAAGACAAAACAGAAACGAATATGATCCTTCCAAGAAATAAGAGTATAAACAAGGAATGATGCAAATCTATTATCTACATCCCAGAAAGAAGATTATAAAATTAGGGACTATGTTATCAATGCATTAAACATGGACCCGGAATTGGGGAGGGATTAGACTTCAGGGTAAGGATAAACCCATTTATCTTTGAATGTGTAATCTATCTCAATGAGAAAGCAAACGATCTTAATTCTTCCTCTGGTGGTTACGATGGTTTCCGTTGCTGGAATTCACGGATTCTGGTGGCTGGAATCCGCACTTGCCCAAAACGCGAGTATGGGTAGCAACACGACCTCCGGAACAAACATGGGTAATAGCACCATGAGTGGGAATATGACTTCTGGAAATGCGACAATGTCTAATACTTCTGGAAATTCGGCAAAAATGCATCTTGAGGAAGGGATTAAAGCATTACAAGCTGGGGATAAAGATAGCGCTATGACTCACCTAAGTGCAGCGCAAGCGGCGATGTCTGGTGCTTCATCAAACGCAATGATGCACTTTGAAGAAGGAATGAAAGCATTACAAGCTGGGGATACAAATGGAGCTATTACTCATTTGACCGCCGCTGATCAAGCCCTAGGTTAGGTACTAATTTCTATGCAAGCCAGCAATCCCTATTATTTTTATTTTAATATGATAATATTGTGCACAAGTTCTTAAAAAACTGACTTTTTAAAACGCCAATTCCAATTAGTGGGAACGTATGATTTTTTTGGTGATTTTCTGATTGTGACAGATAATTATAATTTAATGTTCTATTTCAACACCAAAGTCAGAAACATGAATTACAACTGAGGTTGTGTCAGGAAGTGTAATACTTTTCTCTGTTGGATTTAACAATGCAATATCAGTTATAGTTTCATTTTTTGGAGGTAAATCTGTGTGGTACATACATAAGTCACCCTTAGCTGATAGCGGCTCCACAAGTGTCAAGTTGAGTGGTGCTACGATTGGTGCTACACCCGCAACCACTTTCACTGTCGAGTCGCCCTTATTGTCACAAGGCAGGTGCGCTGCAACATGTCCTACCGTAATTGTAGATGGCGTTGAGTCATAAAGATGGATAAAACCTTTTGACGGAATTGTTTTTCCATCCATTAACGCCGTTACAGAATCTTGGCTTGAAGAGCTTTTACGGCTTGGACACTTGTCTGATTGAAAATGCTAGTTACACTAAGTGTCAAGAGTATAAGTGGAACGCTCAGAAATAGAGTTTTATCCATGTACTATAATACACAGCCATTATATTTAAGATTAACCCACTGCTAACTACTACTAACTACCAGTTGATAGGCTAGGCAATAACGGAATTTCGCACTACTCTCATTAACTACTTTATTTACAGGAAAATAGCCGATTGAAAATAAAAAATGATTCCACTTAAGCATAAAGTTTTACAAATATTTATCAAGACGCTCGTTCCTTGAATTTGCACAAATTAGATTCCTTTCGACTACTTTGTTTGTCAGAAGGGAAGAGATCAAAATGGAAATGCATACTAAAAAATGTAATCTAGGCTTGCTACAAATGGTAGCTTCACTCATCCATTCTACCATTATACTACGAGATCCTGTACGTTGGGCATTAGCGTTCCTCCGTTAATGGATCATAGACCAATTTTATTAATTTAAATATGATACAAACATCATTTAAATCAAATGGCAGATAAATTCAAGTATTCAATTCCTTTCATGCTGATAGCTTCAGCGGTAGTAATATTTACAGGTCTGCCTGACAGCGCTGGTGTTTACGCAAAATCAATTGTACCAATAAATAATACAATGGGACAACATGCAAAACACATCTTTGACAATCTCATCATTTCGCAGCATATACCACTCACAGGACATTTGACTAACGGAGATTACAATCAAGACACGTTAGATGCGCTCCATGGGGTCTCATTCAACAATACGCTATACATAGGAAATGATTTTTGGACGTGCTTTCAAAATTTGTTCTGAAGCACGGTTGGCACTTGCAAAGCGTGCATCAGCCAGTAGACCTTCCGATCCTATCCACTCCCCTACTATGTAGAGGTTTTTCGTCTTTGAAACTTTTGTATCTGGCCGTCCTAGACTACCTCCCCGTCTGGCAGTAACTAGTGCATTATAGACTACCATGCTTGGCAAAAATCTCTGTCTAACCACCACGTTTCTCCATCCAGGCTGCATTGCGTCTAAGAAAGATTCTAACCCCAGTTTGTCGATAACCGGATTTGATTCATGAGAGGAACCAAGGTACTTTATTTCGTGAATTAGTGCTGCGCCTTTTGGAGCGAGGCAGAGTGAACAGAAAGAAAACAAGGCCAATCTATTCCTATGGCAAAAGGTATGCTAGGAAGAGTGCTTAAAGCTACATCAAGTCACGCTGCTCTTACAGGCTTTATCCTTCTTCTTGCCCTTTCATCAATAATATATGATAGAAGATCTGGTTTACTATCTATGAGGAGCCCTTGAACATCTGTAGGATTTCCAGCTATGACCAATGTTGATGTTAATATACTACTACCATCAGAAACATTAATTTTCCATAATGGCATTGATGTTTCTGCTGATGTCGAGTTGTCGATAATAACTTCTTTTACATTGGATACTCTATTGCCAGAATGGATCTTAACTTTTGCTTTTAGAGCCTCTGATATCAACCCATTTACGAGTGTCTGCCAACCTCCATCCAGATAAATGACTCCACCAGATATGGCCGTTTGAAGTTGGGATAGTGTTGAACCAGCACTATGAATTTCAGGATCGTTCGCATATGTGACAACACCACACAATGTTATCAAAAGATCGAAAACGTCTCGATGGTGAATTCTCATTTTTGGCCAATCTTCTATAGTAATACTTTGAACCTTGTTAAAATTCATCTCCTAAATGAAGCAAAAAACCGAATCAATTCTATTTTACTGCCTAATCCTCCGAGTATTTTTGCGGATTGAAAAAAAACTCGCTCCCTGCCGATATTTCATGTTATGTTTTATAAAATATTGAGGAGAAGGAGGTGGACTACTACTATACTTTATTCCTAATTCTTGTAAAATCTTGTCACCTGCTCCTGAAAGATAAAGGGCGTATGGGCTTTGATTAAAATAAAAACCGAGCGTTCTAACTTTTGCAACAGGATAGGATAGTAAAAGTATTATCTCGTTTAGGACCTGTTATGCTTAATTCCTATTCCTTTTCACACTAGCAGCGATAATTTCTTTTTTTAGTGCGATAACAAGTAATAATACGTTCGGTACTATACAGTAATCAAGGCTGCGCAACGGTAACGAACGCTGAAATAGCTCATTTAGTAGTTTACGGTCCATCTATTGATAGTACATAAACATAACTTTAGAGCACTACTCGTTTCCGTAAGTTTAAACCGTATTTAACTGATTGGAGTGGATTTAGAGATTTGGATACCTATTTTGTAGTTTGATCCAAAGCATTTTTATACGTGTTGTAAATCGCCGACTTTGACACGTCAGCTGGGTTCAATATCTTAATAGTTTTAACCGATTCCTCAAATTTTGGAAGGTTCTTATCATAAGTATCCGGGCCACTGATAAACGATACGGTCAACAGGGGTACCGTCATTCGTTACGGAGGTCTAACTCTTTATATTGGTATCATCTCCAAGTCCCATCACATTTGTACAGGTTAGTTTTCTTTCTTCGCCAAGACTACCATTAATTTTAACCTGAGAGACAGACTCTGAATTGCATTCGGGTTTCTGAGAAGCACCGTTTAATTCAGAAGACATTGGTTCTGCTATTAGGTTACTAGCATTAGAAACAAACTACAAGGCAGTATTATTCTTGTTGTCTATAAACATTACACCCAGATCACGATAGTAAAGTAAAGATACTGAGAGTTACCATGCCTATTGCCACAGTAACGATGGTAAATGGAAGGCCTATTTTGAACCATTTGTTAAACGTAAGTTGATAGCCAAATTTCGCACTTATGCCAGCTGCAACAACTCCAGCACTAGAACCTATTAAAGTCAAGTTACCTCCAAAGTCTGCACCGAGAGAAAGTGCCCACCATAATGGGTTAACTATAAGGTGTCCGAAGGCCGAAACTATGTTTGGATTTTTTGTCAGTGTTTCTACCAATGGAACCATTGTAATGGTAAACGGAATATTATCCACCAAACCACTTGCTATAGCAGATAACCATATAGTAGACAAGAAAGTTGGCCAAGGGCTTCCTCCAGTGATATGGAGTACTGCAGAAGACAGGACCTCAATTCCCCCCGCATTCTTCAACACTCCAATTACTATGAATAATCCAGTAAAAAATAGCAAAGTAGACCAGTCTACTTCATGCAAAATCTTGTCTACACTTATTCTTGTGATGGCAAGTAGTACTGCGGCCCCACCTATAGATATAAGCGAAACTTCAATCCCAATTGACCCTTGAATAGTAAATAGAAAAATTACTCCACCAAGCACTATAACTGACTTTTTTAACAAATTCTTATTTTTCACCTGATAGGCCTGCTTGAATTCATTCAAATCCTTAACGTCAAAGCTAGTCTTGAGCTCTTTTGCAAAAAAGATCTTTAGAAGAAATAGTGATGCTATAAAGGTGACCAATACAGTAGGACCCATTCCCATAAGAAATGAATTGAAATCTATATTTGCGGCAGATCCAATTATTATGTTAGGAGGATCTCCGATTAACGTGGCTGCACCACCGATATTAGAGCACATGGTTTGACCTAATACATAAGGAAGTGGGTCCCTGTGTAATGCGCGAAAGATGGTCAATGTTACAGGGACCATTAACAGGATAATAGTAACATTGTCTACAAACATTGATACGACTGCCGTGAAGGTGCATAGGATAAGCATTAATCGCCATGGATTACCACCACTAAACTCAGTAGCCATGACAGCGACCCAATTGAATATTCCAGTTTCTCCAAGGATTGCAACTATGATCATCATCCCCAGTAACAAGCCTATTGTATTGAAATCAATTATCTCAGTTATGAACTCAAGACTCTTTTGAGGACTAAGTGTTCCTAGCGTAATTGAAGCAACAATAAGAATGGTTGCTCCCAAGAGGGCAATAGATGTCCTGTGTAGCAATTCGAGCGAGAGTATGAGATATATAGATATCATAACAACAACCGAAATAGACAAAAGTGGATCAACTTCTTTGCCAAAAAATACTGGTAAAGTAAAGATTAGAATGGAAAATATGCTGATAATAAGGATGGCAGCAAGAATTTTCTTGTTCACAATGAATCGATCCTGATCAAGGTTGTAAAAATTCGAGTTGTTTTATGATTCGCTGTCTGAGTCAGATCCATGATGAGTCTTGCCGATACAGTTTGGACACAGGGTGATAAAGTCATAAATATCTTCCATTGTGCTATCTATGAAACCCAGCAGAACACCACAAGAAGTACAATGAATCTCTGTCCATCCGATATAGTGTCCAGAGACGATTGCGTTATGGTATTGTGGATTGCTGCATCCACATAAATGATTACTGTCAGTAGTTTTAACATCACAATTTGGTCTATGAGACGCAATGGGATGACTACAATTTTTGCAGACATACTCTACTCCATTATCTTCACTCATCTTGATTAGACCTACGATTATACAAGTTACGGTTGCTATTGAAAAAGGTTTAGCAGCAGAACTGAAGTTTTTTGTAAAATACTTTATTTCTTTATTTCTTAAGATATGACATATGATTCAATTCTCTTATTATTACAGATCCGGGTAATTGTCTGAACAAGAATAAGCTAATCCTGAACACCTAAGAAAGCATTTACAGAAGTTGAACATCGTGTTATAACCATTTAATTGTGTTATCCTTCTTGTGAGGACGATAAAAAAGTTGGCGTATGTCATATCGCGCTATATTTATATTCGAAACTTGAATTAATAATAATGCCTTCTTCTTATGAGAGAGCCAAGCACCTAGTTGAAGTTCACGAAAATGTTCACGGGGTCTTCATTCTAGATTCAAATGGAAAGATCCCAGAACTCTTTATAGCAAAAAACGCAAAAAATATCAATTATTCAACAGTTGAAGCGATTAGAGATAGTCTAAATCTCAAATTTGAAAATGATAAATCCAACACTTTCGGTAAACATATTTGGGATATTTCGCAGTATGATAAAATTGGGTTATTCAGAATTTACGAGTCAGATCACATGATAGTCGTGGTGGCTAAGAGTGATGCAAAATTATGGGATATGGCCGAAACATTACTAGGCTACCTATATGACTCTGAAGAAGATGTGCCAAAAAGTCTGTTCTAGGTAGCTAATAATTTTTAACAAGACCTAGAAAAAATAGTTAAAGCATAGCATAGTAGTCTAGCCAACGGTGGTCGATTCACTATAATAGCGACTTGTAACTTTGTATCTCTAATTACATTGGAGCATCGAGATAGATTTCGAGACAATACTAGTCTTCTATGAAAAATCTAGTATTAGCCCTAGTACATTTTTTTTAGTGTTAACACGACACCTAAAAATGATCTTTGGGCGAGGTATTGTCACTATTGATACATTAACCCCAGCATAACTTTGTAAGTCGATAGGTACGATATTCTAATATGAAAGCTGCGATGCTTGGAACGTCTGTAAGCCCCGATCCTTAATTATTGTATCGTGTTTTGCGTGGATATTACAATTTTCATGAGTCCATATCAAGGGCGTAGAGTTCTCTCTTGTAATTATTACTTTTTGGTAAGCAATTCTCCGGAGCTAGGAGGTACATAGCCAAGGTTGGCAAGTATATGAAGTGAAAGATAGCCTGTGATTAATAATATTGCTATAAATATTATTTTATAATTTTCTTTCCATATAGCATACAGTGAAATATTGTACAAGACTCCATTTTGCAGTACATAATGCCCTAAAAAAAGAGGGACCAAAGCACTTGAAAGAAAAATCAGTATGAAAATATTTGCCAATTCTCTTGCTCTACAACGAATTAGCCAATAAAACACGAGGCCAGGTAGTTAATGGACTGACGGTTCTCTAGTTAGCCAGGTTTCCGAGTGTCCCAGTTCAACAGTGACCTGAGAGTGTAGACATAATCAAGAAAAAACCTTCTTAAATAAATTAATTGGATAAGCAAATTTCCACTGCAAAGCCAGGTCGACGCTAGAATTTAATAAATAGCACAACATATATCTTACCATATATCAGTATCGGATGAATTAATAGTATATGGTTACCGCTTATATTAGCCACGAACAAGAATTCTGGAATTACTCAACGACTGAGCTTTCTGAACAATTACATACATCGGCAGGACAGGGTTTAACGTCCCAGGTTGCCAACAGCCGGCTGTCAACATATGGAAAAAACCTAGTAAAGTCCAAAAAAAAATAGATCCCTTTTCATTACTAATTCACAATTTAAAAGTCCCATAATTGTTATTTTCATTTTTACTTCCATATTGTCGTTCCTCCTCGGTCAAACAGAGGATGCTTTGATCATTATTTCAATCGTAATTGTTAGTGGACTAGTCACGATTAGTGGTGAGCATTCAGCAATAGCCTTCAATGCTGATAATGAGAGCTTTTTCCAAAAAAAATAATGATACCCCCGCGTAAAAATACGCCAAAATCGTAGTGAAAATTCCCTGAACGATTCTAATTCACATGCTACAATTAACGTACACTCATGATTGAAGAAATAATGGTACATGATGAAACTTCTTAATCATTTATTAATTGATTATTATGTGGTTCTAGTTTAATAATGGAGTGAGCAGTTTACTAGTACAAGTTATTTACCGACATTGCCACATATTCCAGTGCTATTTGATTTTCAGTTCTAATAGCTGCAATTCTAATAGCTCTTGTCCCAATCACTTGCCTTTGTTTTATTATTTATCATAGTGAAATCAACAATAAAAGAAAGAATAAGAGTACTAACTTACCACGTTAACTTGCATCATATCTCTAATGTAATGAATGCAGATACCATTTTCGTTGTTATGACATATATCCATGAGGTTCAAGAATAGCTTATTATCAGGGATGGGCGAGATCTTTCTTATCTACAAGTTGCATAAATTCATAATTCAAGTGAAATTCTGAATGTGATCTTATCAAGAACTGAGCATTCTTATCACCTGAAAGCAGCGAAATTTATGGTCTGTGCATCCTTCGGTTGGAACAATCTAGAGTTTCCTGTCAAATTATGTCAGGATTTCTCCCAAATCGTAAATAAGAAGGACAGCGTTACATAGCCGAATTCCCATATGTTCAACAAGATTGTTGATAGTACTACTGCCCTATCTCGACTTAACGATAATTGTGTCGTTGCAATTTCAGGCTTCAACCTGGCGACAACTCCCGAGTACTTAATTCTCGAACTTTACAATAGGTACATTGAACAAGGACATCCAAAGAATATCTTCATAATTTCTAATCAAAAAGAACAGAAATCCTAAGAACTTCGATTCTATATCTTAATTACTTAGAGCCTTGCCGGAAGAATACCTCCATACCGTTACCAATATACAGTTGCCATTAGACTATATTGATAAAAATTTCGACCTGAGGCAAAAGAAAGGAGTCTGTTATCTATCGAACAGTATTCAAACATAGAATACAACAAGAAAGGAAAAACCCTTACTGAAGACCTAAGATTTAAACTACAAAGTAATACTCGACTTCTTTCAGCCTTTACAAGTGATTCTCTTCGGGTGCATCTATGATACCTACGTGTCTAGAACATATATGGATTTTCTTAAATCTTAAATTGAAGACTCATCCTTTATGAATAATTTCGCAATCACTAGCGGCCTGATCTCTGTCCATACTAAAATTAATCCACGCTTCGTCCTGGCCATCTCCACAAATGATGGTATCTTGACTTCCGTCCGGAGAGATTGAATTTATTGAGCCTTGGTAAATCTTATCGTCTCCATCCTGTCCGCTCATAATATCGCGGCCATTACCACCAACAATTGTATCATCCGTTGGACCACCCATAATAGTGTCTGGTCCATCATTTCCATA
>JBBRRH010000077.1:0-18958 GCA_038201105.1 Nitrososphaera sp.
ACCAGTAGATGCACTTAAAGAATCCATAGACTCATAGTCAATACGAGCTACTCCACGGCCGACATCTCTAGTATAAGCTTCGAGAACTTTAAGAGGATTGCCAGTCATAATTAAAGTACCTATTCATTAACCCTTTATACGTTTTAGTATAACCCATCTGTTACATATCTTATTAAGTCAAAATATTAAGTGTTTGTTATCGGTTATCGGTTATCGGTTAGTTAACTTGGGAGAACATAGTCCCAAACCATCAGGAGCTATCTTTGGAAATTAAATTAAGTTTCTGACGAATCCCGGGGTTTCAACTGGATTTGTGATTCGTCAGGTTGAGCGGTGCTTGTTAGTTAATCAACTTTGATACAATTTAGACTCATTTGGTAACCTGATTATCCTTTCAACTAGATTACGGTCATTACTTCCCAAAGAAGAAATTTCAGACTGGTTTCCGTTATGTCGAGATAGCCTCTCTTGATGTTAGTTTTCCGTAATTTGATGATAATCCTAAAATAATATGTGCCACGTACTTATTTAGAGACAGAAAATTGTGGTCTTACAAACTCTCAGGTTCAAAAATAACTTTATTCATAGCAACTTTAGTGGTAGGATTGGTTACTTCAAATTTTGTCCCTTATCAACAATCTTTGGCACAAGCCCAGAACAACTCAACAAATTCCATGTCTATGTCCATGATGCCTGATTCAACTGTCAGTCCCGAAAACCTAACTGCTTCAATAGGTGACCTTATTTTAACTACTTTCGGTTCAAGTGCGGGTTTAAGAATACCTGAGCCTGGTAAACCACTTATGGAAGTATCATGGGTAGGAGGAGGTAGTTTCAGGGGAACTACAAATGTTTCAGATTTTGGTACAGTTTGGGTAGAATTCGGTACCGATGGCGTTTCCAGAAGTCATGGCCAAGGAATGATTATGAACGAAAAAGGAGAAGTGGCTACATACACAGTTCAAGCAATAGGCACTATGGGGAAAGACGGATATCTTTGAAATCATGGTACGGTATTCTTTAACGCCTGCTCAGGTGGGGAGTTTGCCTCACTGTCAAAGACTGTGGGTGTGTTCGCAGACCAAATAAATCAAAAAGGTAATGCAGTTACCAAGATTTGGGAACTAAAGTAAAAGATTAGGCAGAGCAAGGTACTAGTAATAGTGTTGAGACCTAGCTAGTAAATTGCACAAATTATAAATCAGACCTTCCTAATGACAAATTCTGTCCAAAGCTAGAACCTAGAACGCTACAAATGTGGGAATTGATAGTGGCATCAAAAGAAACTATCATGACTGTCAGTTTGCATCGATTTATTTGTCCCGAATGCAAACGTATTTTAATTTTAAGGAAGTCAGTATTCGATTAAATGATAATGGATTATTATGCCTCATCCACCATCTGTAGGGAATACAAACCACTATTTGATGGCAAGATTATAAGCTACATTAATTAGACCTTTTAAGAGCTTCATACTTAAGCACAGAAATATCTATGAATAAAATAATAAAAGAACCTCATAAAACACCAAATGCTAGGTCCAGTCAAATACTGATCTAACGGTAAAGGGATTTCATATGTTGAGTCCTGATCTGATTGGGCGAAGGTCACCAGATAATTTTCAGTATTCTAACATCTGCGCGACAAAAGTGGTGAGTTCATCAGACATCGACGCTATTAGAAACACGCTCTCACTAGTTTTACGTTCTACTCTTCTTCCAAAGTAACAAAGACAAAAAAGAAGGGCAGTATAAACAAAAATAGAAAACGCTAGACTACTGCTATTTTCTCTGTTTGTTATTTGACCTTTAGATCATAGGTAATCTCAGCTATTGGAATGGCAATACTTTTTGGCTCCATCGAAATAACACCACTAAATTATAAAATTTTTCCCCCTTTTGGATTAGTGACACAAGCATTCATGCCACTTGGTTCATGCCACTTGGTTCATACATGTTATTCGTTGGAATTTTTACATCAGCAACAGGTGTAGCTAGGGATGCGCAGTTACGCAAAGAATTCTATAAAAGTGCAAAGAGCCAACTTAACCTTCTAAAAACGATAGGGATAACGCAAATGGAGAATGAGCTTCTAAATGAATACAAGCCTGTCTTAGCTCGTTCCAATGATCTGGAAGAAACTCAATATCAACCCCTTGAACAGTCGGATGTAAAGGAAATAATTCATGATGTTTTGCAGGAACTTCAGGCTAGGGAAAAGCAAGTGCGGAAGAATGGTTTAAAGCAAGACTGACTGTTCAATTGGTTTCAGATTCATCTTCTACATTCCGCATTCTATTTCTTCTTAACTCCATTCACCCTTTTTATTTTAAATTTATCATATGGCAACCACCATTTTTGCTCTAGGTTTTCTGGATAGAATATTCCTTACCAAGATGAGTAGCTCCAGCCAGAAGTTCCGATGTGGAATTACAATTGGTACTGAAATAATATAGAAAACCGAGATTAAAATTATCTCTTATTTATTATCCAAAAGAGGATACCTTATAAGAACATATGAACAATATAGAACCTAATTAGATGCTATAGGAGCATTTATTACTTGTGCTAAATGAGAGGCAACAATGAAAATACAATCATCATCCGTGGCATTTGCGACCATCATTGCTGCCGTTGTAGCTTTAGTCTGTTCAATCGCTGCCTTGAGTCCGTCATTAACAGCGTTCGCACAAGCACAGGGTAATATTACAAGCTCCGCTCCTACGAACACTTCTGCAACTTTAGGATCTCCTTTTTTAGAGAGTAAAGGAATGGTTACAGGACAGAGAGTTCTTGAAGTACTTCCTTTGCCAAAGGTAGAAACATCATTTTTCGAGAATGACACATTCAAAGGAGATATAACAGCTTCAGAAACTGGAACGTATTCATCAGTTATGAGAAATGATGGTTCATTATATGGCGAAGGTAAAGGGATAATAACTACGAAAGACGGAGAAATAGCCACATGGACAGGTCAGGGAGTAGGACACTTTATGCCGGACGGTAAGCTTAGATTTCACGGGTCTTTATTCTATGATACAAGCTCCGCAGGTAAACTCTCTTTCCTAAAAAATATGGTAGGTATATTTGATTATGAAGTAGATCAGACTGGAAAGACAACAGCAAAAGTATGGGAATGGAAATAATGGATAAATAATTAGTCCCTCAAGTCTCTTCTTTTCTTTTTCATTATGTGGAAGTAAGGAACTCATCATGCTTTTCCGCCAGTTACTTCTTCACTTTTTATTAATTGTTAGTTTCAGCCTTCATAGAAAGCATGAATGTTAAGTCTCGCATTTTTATAATCCTCCTTACTAATTTCAATTCCGATGAATTTATGATTTAATTTTTTAGCCGCAATTCCAAATGATCCGCTTCCAAGAAAGGGATCTAAGATGACTTGATCTTCGAAGGGTTGGAACAATAAAACTTCTAGCCTACCTTATGATTTTAACCTAATGCAAAACTCAATTACTCTAATTGCCCAAGAAGCTAATAATATAAATTCAGAATTGGATTATGTCAGATTGACCAACACTTTTTACGATCAAAGTTGGAGAGGAAGTGATGATGCAGAGGAGAGATTTGAATGTCAATTTGTTTACTTTTATCGAGGATTTTTTGTATTGTTTTTTTTACCGAGTGACAATTGTCAACATCCAAGCATAACACTTCTAATGGAAGATTCTCTTTATTTGCGATTTTTTCGATTATCTGTCTCTTATTAGTATCTCGCATTGTAGCATATGTATAAAATCCACTTCTTGCGAGAAGCAAAGAAGTCTCAAATCCTATTCCAGTTGAACTCCCAGTAACTACTGCAATCCTTTCTTGTTTTTCCAACCTCCTTTTGAAATTCAATATGATCATGAAAATTGGGTTTATTTCCGGTTATATTCTGTGTGGATTTTGTCTCAAATTATCTGTACTAAAACTTACCAGCAGTTATGGTGGTTTAGTTTGGAACCCATACATCATTCAATTCGAAATCTTCGCTGTCATGTATTTATTAGCAAAGTTTGTTTAATAGTCAAATACAGTACGTAACCCTCAAGTCGTCACGTAATCCATAAATCATAATTTCACTATATACCAAACACTTCTTTACTAGCTATTTTAAAAAATCAATGTATGTTTGAGATTGATGAATCACGTTGACTGTGCAAGAAATTTGAAATTAGCGTTCATTTTATCCTCAGTTGTAATAGGCATTGGTGGTTTATACCCATTCCTTTTTTCATCATCTTATGTATCAGCACAAAAATATGTTAATCCACTAGTTTACCACCTAAGCAGTTATCTCCGAGTATGAATAATAATTAAGCATCTCGGAAAAATGATATGTCAAATTATTCTTGATACTTTGAGAATATAGTTGATCGTGGTAAATGAGCAATACTATGGATCTCGTCTCAGAACTGTTAATGGCCACATCCACAGCCTTTAATCTCTTCTATTTCATTTGCGATTGCGGTATCTATCGTTTTAAGGCATTTTCCGCAGTCTCTTTTTCAATAATTAAAGCCTCTAGAGCCGGTGATGGTGACAAAGTGGGAGCCGACGCTAGCGCACTCTGTCTTAATTCCACAAGTTTATCAGAAGTTTGAAAGAACGCATTAGCAGCATTGTGAATGGACTCGTTCAGGTCTGTTTCATCCGGAAAGTATTTGTTAACAAAATCTTCATATATCTTCAAATTTTCGTTAAATTTGTTTTTCTGCTCAGTCAGTTCTAGTAGAGCCTTGTCTTTATTGACTCCAGGAGTAAAACCAAAATCGTTGGTATCGGCTTCTATATTTAGTGCTGCCACTTTCATTTCTTTTAATGAATCGATAGTCGGTAGTGTTTGCTGTTCTAGTAAATGAAACTTTTCACCAACGGTTTGAGCGTAGTTCAAACTCAAATATCCTACAGAGCCAGTTATAGTCGCAATAATCAAAAAGCCTACAATTAGTTTGGTACCAATCCTAGAATGAAATGGTATTTTGCTACCATCTACGTTCTGATAAGCGGTTAAAACCTCTTGTTGTCTATTTACGAATCCCGCCATTACAATTTACCTGAATACGGACAAAATACAATAGTCTTTCTAGCCCGATATTGATTGTATTAGAGTGGAGAATCTTAGTAGATAGTTAGAATAGAGGATCCGAATTATATTCTTGATACAAATTCAATTTAATACTATCAACCACGTGTTCTATTTCATAAGCATCATTCAGTTCATTAAGTCTATTTGGCGTTATTGTTTTATTTAGTGGAAAATAATGAAGTTAAAAACTTTATTAATCTGTCAAAGGACTACGTCGTATGTCAAATAACCCAACAGACAGTGACTTGGACGATAGGGGTAAAATGTCCCGGCGTGATTTTATAAAGTTGTTAGGAGCCACCGGGGCAGCAATCACTCTACCATCACTTATGCCCTTAGGAAAGGCTTTTGGTGTTAGCGCTAATACAACCGGTAGTATTGGCAGTAATGCGAGCAGTCAGGCAAACATGACAAGTTCTCAACTCAAAGCTAATACGAATTCAGTATATACATTTAATTTGGATGCGACCACTCCCCAGATATCCAACTCAAACGGAAGTAGGACCACAGCAAACGCAGATAACTTCCCTATACTTTCTGGAATGGGAATGCTTCTTCTCCGTCTTGAAAAAGGTGGAGTGCGCGAACCCCATTGGCATCCCAATGCTTCTGAACTCAGTTACTGTATTAAGGGACATGCAGCTATGACTATATTCAGTCCAGTGAATAATCACGATACGTTTACGATTAATCCAGGAGAAATGACCTATGTTCCCCAAGGCTATATTCACGATATTCAAAACGTAGGGAATGAAGAAGCGAAATTTGTTATTGCGTACAACAACGAACTCCCACAAGATTTGGGGATATCTGGCTCAGTCGGTTGGATGACAAATCGTGTAATGGACGCAACGTTCGGAATTAAACCACCTGGATTTTTTGATCGGCTTAACTATAAGGACCAACACGACGTAGTAATAGCGCCCAAGCCAGCAATAGTATCACCCGCTAGTTATGCGGTAAGCACACCTAATGTCCACAAGTTTAACCTCGAAGCAATACCACCTCAAATTCAAACTGCAGGAGGTAGCGTTGCTTTGGGAAATGCAAATAGTTTTCCCATACTTAATGGACTAGCATTATACTCGTTGCGGTTTAAACCAAGCGGCATAAGGGAGCCACATTGGCATCCTAATGCGGCAGAACTAGATTATGTAATTGACGGCGAAGCGCGATTGACAATCTTCAGTCCTGATGGTACAGGAAATACATTTGAAATGGGACCTGGCCAAATTGTCTTCATTCCACCTGCATATTTCCATTACATAGAAAACATTGATCCCGCTAACACCTGTCATTTTGCTGTCTTTTTCAATTCCGAGAGGCCACAGGATACGGGCATTTCCGGAGCCCTTAGCTCTTATTCGAATGAAGTGTTAGCAGCTACCTTTAATTCAGATCCTACCTTCTTCAATACTCTTCCTAGAATAGAACAGGATGTATTTCTAGTGTCAGGAGCTGGTTAGTCTACGTCGAATCGGATCTAAATTTTCTGTTCCTCTTTTCAAAATAAATACAAGAACTTCTTGTCTCCTAGTCCATGGTTAGCAGATTATAGGCTTGAAGATTAAAGAATCGGACAAGGTCACCCAATTAGTTCTACAGATGACAGAAATAGCGGTAGAAGCGCACATTAACTGTTACTGTGGATGAGACACAGCTAATACTTAATCCTGCATCATTATCTATACTAATTGTGGATATTAATTTGGCAATGAGGGACTACGTAATTGTCCGGGCCCAAGAGATTTTCGCAGTTCAGCGATTCTCTCAGACCAACTTTAAGCAGGATATTTGTCGCCAAATAGATCAAATTTGTGTGAAGCGCCTTGCATATCTCCCCCTGAGAGACGGTAGAAGCAGTTTACCACCGCAAGAAGATTTCTAGTATGTCTCACAGCGTATGCATCTGCTTCTATTTCATGAAGGCGCATTAATTGGGGATCGATGCGTTTTTCTCCAAATAATCTGATACATAGTGCCTTTATTCATTCTAATATCATTAAGGGTAACTGATTCTTATCAATTAAGTTTACCAATGTAGCATATACTTCAGGAAGATTAATGGGAATTGTCGCAACAGAATGACTATTAACTATATGAGAGCATTCATGAAAGACTATGAATTCCCATTCTTCGAACGGAAATTGATTATTGACAAAATGTTCATTCATTATTATTAACCCGTATACTGTTTTTTCATTGGTGTTATTATCTTCAGTACAAAATCCAATTCCCACTGCTGCGGGGATTGAGTCAGTGTCGACAGTGTGGACCGATATGTAACTATACTTTATATTCATTAGGTGTATTGCATAATTAGCAACAGCCTGAAAAACTACTGTCAGCCTCGCTCACCAAACACCCTAATTATTTGTCCTACCGCAATAAAAACCGTAACAAATAGTCAAGAGAGCTAGACCGAATTTTACATTGTGTTTGAGATTTTGAAAAAGGATGCTACATTTTTTCCTTGATTAGTTCTTCCGAGCAGCATCTTCTAAAAAATGCGCAATCTTGTTTTCAATAATTTTTACTGCATCAGAACCAACATCAAAGGACAATAGTAAATAAGTTTGCTCTTCACCTTCGTCAAACGGGATTACTGCTCGAACTAAATTAGAATATTTTCCTACTGAATACTCAAATCGTCCTAACTTGGGAGTGAAATTTTCCCTCAGGGATGCTCTAGTAACAGCTTGCATTGCATATTGCTTTGTCTCTTCTCTAGTCAATAGAGGATTTAAACCTGTACGATATTCAGCAGCATCAACTGTGCCAAGTTTGTTTGCAACAGCCACAAATCTTATGGAGTCATCAAGTGCGAGGATACTTTTGCATAGAGACTGACTCATTGTCATAATTAACAACTACTATTATTTTTCTTTTCTATGAATCTCTTCTGTGAACCAATATAACGGTGCTGCGTCCCTTTTGGCTCAATTATCAGAAATAAGAGTATATGTAACGTCTAGCAAATTATCAAATCCTGAACACTCGAATTAAGAGATGAGGTTATAATACAAGATTATATAACTGGCTATCCTGAGTGTTAGTTTATAAAAATTAAGGGGTAAATTCAGTTCTGAGTCCTAGGTATTCTTTGCCGCATACGAAAAACATGCGCGAACGTAAACATAATATCGTACGCGTACGCGGATTCAGGCGACATATTTGATTCGACCTTGCTCATCTCCTTTATCAATTGACGGCGCTCAATTGCTTTCTGGACAAGGGCATGCATTCTTTGTGCCAAATCGTTCAGAACCTTTGTCTCGATATCTATTGACAGGCTCTGTGTTTGTTTCCTCGAGAAGTATAGAACTACAAACAATGTACCTATTATTCCAATCGCTTCTCCCATGCTGAAATACTCAGGTAAACCAATTTCAGTAATGATTTGGATGCTGCAACCGGCTACTCATAAGGCTTAGGCGGACCGGCGGAAGTTGCTTCTCATGCAAAGGAATGAAGCACTCGTCCAAATGAGGTTTGGATTGTAGCGGCGCCACCATGAATTAAAACCAGTGGTAACCTTTTGCCATGTATTTCATAATACATTTTGAGTCCGTTGACCGAAGCATAGCCGCTGCTACAGTCTTGCATTACTTTGATTACGGTTGATGGCGTAGTCATTTTTTATCTCTTGCGAATTGTTGCAGCTTGCGATGTGCTGGGATAAGGGATAGTGAAAAAATGTATGTCTACTGATAGTCAAGGAGACTGTGGAAGCTAACGTTACTCTTATTTATCTCACAGGCCTTTCTCTATCAAAAATCACTGTCATTCCTATCTTTTCATCGTAGCTCAGCGAACATACTTCGTCAATATTCATAGGAATGAGGTATACTGCTTTTCCACAATTAGGACATGCATCCATAATTCCTTTCTTGTTAAAACATTGTAAAGACCAATTACAATTATCGAATAATTCAAGAATCACTCCGGAAACTTTTCGCCGCTTATATTTTAGCTGAACTGTATTCATATCTTCACTGGGAATTATTCTGCTCTCTGGCGATTCCATACTAATCTATAGTCATTAAGGAAGCGACAGGAGTATGCATTAAATGACTCACAGTATTTTTTAAAGCAGGAATTGGTTATTACTAGGCTTATACTTCGCAGTCAATAAGTCTCCGTTATTTCATGACCTTTTACAACCATTTGGATTAAGATTAAAATAATTCTTATTATGTTATGTTGTGAGTAGCCAGGTTGGAAACGGAAAACAAAGATGAAAAAAACTCATTTGTGTGGGTGACTCTGAAAATGCCTGATGGAACTAAATATGAAATTCCTCTGCCCCCAAAAACGTTTAGTTCTGGTAGGTCTTTCGTCTATAATAATGGTATATACGGTGGACAAATTCAGGTTTGGAAAAAAACAAAGTAAGAGATTGGGCTGTTCAGTATAGAATTCAATTCAATAAACATGATCTTAACGATTGTTCAATTTTCCTACGGAACACGGGAGACGGCAATCAACCACGACTCACGGATTAGTAATAGTAATAACTATCAACAAATTGCGATAAATACAACGCTAAAGCTTCTCAACTCTCTAAGATAGCTCGTGTATTCATATGGGCTAACGCAGAAGCTTACAACAGCGATTATCAACAATGAAGACATACTGAATATAACACTCCAAACGTTCGATTCGACTCTAAAAACAATAGAGGGATGTATCGGAAGAGACGAAGTAGCTGTCCATGTTACACTCGAAATACTTTGGAATGGCTTGCTCAAGCTTAAACAAAAAGGAGTCAAATTACGGATAATTACTCAAATTACTAGCGATAATCTGTCATATTGCAAGACATTTTCACAGGCAGCCGAATTAAGGCATGTAGATGGGATTCAAAGCTCATTCGGGATATCTGACGGAAAGTGGCTGCTAGAGCATGTAATTTCATTGGACGAATTTCCACTTTCACATGCAATACACACCAATGTGAAAAAATTAGTGGACGCAAAAAGGACTCTGTTCGAGACAGCTGGAGGCAATCAATACCTGCGAAGGAAATGTTTGTTAAGCTTGAAAAATCTAGTCCGGCTGAAGTGAATACTCAAATGGACATAAACGAAGCCGAGAAATTACTTTTCAATCTTAAACAGAATTCCAAATGTCGATATAACAATTCCCACATGCAATTGTCTTAGCCCTCTGGTTGCCAAAGGTTTGGGGAGTATCTACAGTAGTAGCTCGATAGCACTAATGACACTTTCAGTTTTATTTGAAAAAATGTGGACATAAGGAGGTCTGGCTATGCGTGATACCATTTATAATATTCTATATGTGTACTTCCAGTAAGTCGTTCCCAAAATCTCGTGCTTATGCATGATTAAAGACTAACGCCTTTTCTATTACTTGGTAAGTCACCCACTAATTGCATGCTACCTGAAACAGAAATATTATTGCTACCTGCTGCTATTGTCATTAAAACGAAACTGCTTAATATAATAGATGCTATAAATTTGAAATTTAACATTTAACAAAGCCTCCATCCGTAGATTCCCGAAATGGCATATAAGTTGTATAGTCGAAAGTTCCTAGTCAAGACGACTCATCTTTTGTCTAATTACCAGGTTGATATAATCTCTTATCTCGTTTTCATCCAATGAAGTCGGAATACCTCTGTCTCCTTCCATTTTTCCTGACAAGGTTGTTAGCAACTTTCTCTACTCTCTGCTGTACTTCTTGTTCCATTTCAGATTAGAATAAGCTCAATTCATAGTCCAAGTTTGTTTACAAGTTATCATGATCCACATATTTCTAGCAAGGTGTTTGAAAAAATTGGTAAGGGTGTTACAATCCATATACTTGATGGCAATCCCGAGCAGATAACCGTTGAAAGCAGACTTGCTGTCATAATTAGAACCCCGCCAGATAGAGAGACCGCTGAGTTGGTTAAAAAGATTATAAAATCTCCCAGATTTGATTTAAAAAGGCTTGCTGATTTACCTCAAAGTTTCATGGTCGTGGATGGGATTCAGGTAGTTTATGACACTATAAATTTTATCAACCCAGAACAGTTCACGATTGCAATCTCAAAGTATGACGATGCTTACATGGCGCAGCGATTCATTGAATATTTTAAAACGTTATCAAAAGATGCTACAACTCCAAACTCATGAAAGACATGTGAGTTCGTTCGAATAGATGAAGCTAGATCCCTGATATCGTAAACAAGAATCAAACCTCGTGACGAAATTTGTCTATCCACTCGGACGGTTGGAATAATATTGCATCAATAACAAACGTCTTGAATCGAACAGTTAGTTGTCTGAATTGGGCTATCTTATCGGGCTTTGTCGGTTGAACGGCACCGATAACGGCCTTTCCAAACTGTACTGTAAGTTTCTGAAACTCTCCGATCAATTGTCACTTAACAAAAACAAATGCAAGGGCTTGTTCCAAATTTATGGCATCCACAGCAACTCCAAAAATCGTTGTCAGGACTAAAATTTGGGTACGTAATTTCGTATCTAAACAATAGAATAATAGTTAATAGGTTTTCGAACAGGTACTACTATGAAGAATGTGAATCATTTATCTTTGCCTGCTACCATATACCACCTATGTTAATTCAAATTCTTGCAATATGGGGATGCATGCCTGAAGTAACCAAGGATTGTGTTGATATGACAAATGCGTCGAGCACATATCTCAGTATTGTAATTGGGGTAATCGTCGGTATAGTAATAAGTTGGTGGATCTACCATGCTCAGAAGAAGACTTCCGAGAAACAAGATGAAGTTCAAAGACGTCTTCAAGTTTTAGGGGAGAGCCATGAGAAAATGTTAGAGTCAATAGAAGTGTTTCAAAAACATCACGAAAAAATTCTGAATGAAATACTCATCTTAGATGAAAAGATTGACTCTATAATTGAGAAAAAGGCTAAGAATGACTAGGGACTCCCTGTCCTCACAGTAGTCTATTCATTATATCTTGCAAATACTTTCTTAAAATATGCAGAAAGTTACCTGGGACCATACATTTGAAAATATACAAAAAGGGCTGCTAGACGAAATTAAAGCCACAGAGAAAAGAATACACCCAGTGCATTCTACGACGTTTAACCGTTCAATGCAAAATAAGATAGATCTAGCGAAACAAATTCTGCGCCTTATGGAGAGATATCCAAAGATGACGCTAAAAGATTTGTTGTATCTGATAGAGTGCAGAATCGAAGGCGAAAAAATCGTTCTTTCGTCCTTTCGCTGGTCAATAGAAATGGATCAGGTACACTATGATAATCGAGATAATTTGGAGCGAATTCAATTTATCGTTTGGGATGCTGGTAAAGTAAAATGGGAAGATTAACACCGTCATTTAAAACGACATATTCAGAAGCCTTACAGCATACAGAAAAAGCAATTAAGACCGAGATAAAAGAAAGAGACAAAAAGATACAGGCACTTGCAGAAATGATAGATGACCTGGAAGCAAGGATAAAAGATCATCGTCGTTTTAGATTCAAATAAGAACTAATGGCTAGAGCGTTACTGCAGGACTTGTATAGACGCAAAGCAACACTTAGAAACCTGCGAACTACTGACAAACTTTGATAGTCTGTTCATCTGTGCAGAGGCAGAATCATAACAACTGCTGCCATTCTTCCATTAACCTTACTGGATAGGCTCTGATGAGTCCTCTAGACGCAATGGGTTGGTTTAGAAAGGCAAACCAAGAGAGCATGATAAACTAATTCTCTCATTAAGCTGGCCTCTATAATATCTATTGTCGTCTATTGACAGAAACCTCAAATCAAAACAACTCATTTAATCCGCTCCTTTCACTTTCTTGCTTAAGAAGTCTTTAGTGGTTCTCCGAATTCGACGGCATAACTAGAAGCAATCCAACTTTTGATATCCTCATTAAGAAACGATATTACGAACATTTCAGAAATTCCCTTGATTTTGTATAATTTGTCTAGATACTCCTTTTGTGGATGGAGCGCCAACATTCGCTTACCGTTGGCTTGGAAAGGGATTTGTGAAGGTAGAACAAGTTCAAAATGTATTCGGCCTACGGTAGCTCTGTGCGGTGCTTTGTCTAACAATGAAAGTAATGACAATCCTTCTTCTCTCCCATAATCCTGTAAATTTCCTCGTTCTTGAACTGCGATAAGGCCTCCACGTGGCTTGGCAGTCTCGAGAATCCATTTTACTCCCCTGCGGACAGTTTCAGTTCCGGACTTATTATCGTAAAGGTAATAGCAAGTCATTCGGTTCATTTCTATTTCTCCTTGGGAGTATCCCAGTAAGGACTTTTACATTTAGGACATGTTTTCGGTAATAACCACAATGTCGGACGCGAAACATAGTCACAGCACCCACATTTGAAAGTCTTTGTTAGAACATTTCTTGACATTGCTTCTCCCCTTCTGTGAACTTTGGCACGCTCTTATTTGCTCAGTTTAGGAAAATAAACTTTCATGATTCTGGCTGTATAAAGAACGACTGTGACCTTCTCCGGCCTCTAAACGCTAACATCTAATAGGAATGAAATTGAGTCTTATGTTCGTGCACCAATCTGTAATTTTGGAATTTTTCAGAACATTTATCGCACTTCCATTTATTCCTGAGTGCTTCCGAATGTGTCAGATACGCTTCATTATTGTTTTCGATGAATCCTGTCCTATAATTATAATATAGCATATTGAAATTGAGCCTATATTTTTTTTGAATTGTTCACTGTTATAAAAAATGTATTCCGTCATATAACACCAGTTACCAGTCTATATAGAGACAGGTATGCACAGTATCCTCCTTATTGTCTATGGAGCATGAAGTTTTCCTTCGTATCAAAAGTACGTCAAGATCCGTTCTCGACGGACAATAAATTGTTAAGGAATTAATTACTTCATTAAATTCCTAGGGCGGATTACCCTATTCTTTGTAATTGCGCGTGATGCTCAATTAGAAATGATATAAATGACTGAATGGAATACGGGAGGTCTCAAGGCCATCATGCACCCGTATTTTATGATTTCATGATAGATCATCTGTTTTGTTTATATCGTCATGTTTTTATACTTCACGTAAACAATTTAGAAAATGGCAAAAGACAATTCAAATCTGCCGTTTGAAGTGAGATACGCCGAAATGCCTGGTAAAGAAGCACCAGGGAAAAAGTCAACAATGAAGAGACTAGCAGTGCTTGTGAAACCCGAAAACGTTGGTGATATCATTTCATCGCTCAAAGGTCTTGAAGCTACAATCTATGATGTAAAGGGAGTATCCAAAGACAAGGAAAGAGTTGCGTCAGGCAGAGGAAGTGGTACAGTTGAGCTTGCATATAATACAAGGAAAGTTGTGGCGACAGTGGTAAATTCTGATGACGTCAAGGAGGTTGTAGGCAAAATGAAAAAGGCACTGGACGGAAATAAGGCCGTTGTCATGATATCATCCGTAGATGATCTTGTAATGATTTGATAGACTAGTCAAAAATTAAGAGTGGCTCTTACTTATATTTGATTGATAATAAATTACTACGAATAACTATAATCATCGATAAATTCACACATCTATCCCGTTGGGAGTTACCCATTTTGTCCGCTAGCATTCAGTATGTGGTTGAACATAGAATTAAGGACGCACACCAGTGCATAATTTTTGGCTTTCGTTGTCCGTAAAGCCATGTGAACAGTATTCTAAAATTGACATTCGATGTTCTTGCAGGTCTTTAAACGCTTGACCTTGAGTTAATTCGTCTGCGATTTTTATCGAATTGTTGTAGGCATCAAAACCAACGTATGTCCCAACTCCTGCCACAGCCACAATTCCTACAACAAATGCTAGTGTGGTTTTCTTTAGTTTCATAAATCTAGCCTAACGATGTGGACCTACTGCCATGCTTATAGAGCTTAAGGAAGGGCAATGTACGGGCAGACACAAGTTATAGAGATAATAAGGCTTGATGCCCTTAACGTAGATCGTCACGGAATACCCAAGATCTCCTTTAAAGTATCCTTATTATCAAAATCTAGTGCAGCTTTTGTCCGTTCATGTTGTGCTTGTACTTCTTGACAGGTTTTTCCACCGAATGAGTCGGGAATTATACCTGCATTTACTAGTTCCTGGCTGACATTCGCTCCCTGAGCAACTCTATCTGCGTGTAGAATGCAATATTGGATGACGATATTTTCAGGACTATTTGGATCATCGGGATCGTATATTCTAAATCCTAGCGTATCGTTTGGGTAAGCTGCATATGAAATATAATTTGCACCCGACAATATACCTCCGACTGTAATCAACAAAATTGCCATATCTGCTTTTAGACGGTACAATTATTCTCTCCTAGAAGATCCACGGTGGACCGAGACAATTAGGTCATGTTTTAAGTTTGACATCTTGATACTTATTCTATCACAAACACTGCTATTTCTGGAAAGTCGCCTCCTATAGTTACTTGTTTGCATTCGGCAAGATAGGCATAGTTTTCTGAATCAATAGGAGAAATACATACATCTACCACGTCGCCTACATTCACCTGCTCCTTGGGTATTTCAAAATAGTCTATAGAAGTTTCAGTGTCCAATGCCTTTTTTTCATCGCCTTCTGCAACATCCAAAAGGGATTCTTCTCTTATTTGATCCAAAACTTTCACCTAAATTGTAAAAGCAACTATTCCTTTTTCTTTCCAGACCGAAGGATATGCCAGAACGACGGGTAACACGTAATCGTCGGTGAATTCTTGTGCAAGAGCGATAGAGTAAAGAAAATCACCCAGAAATAGAGTTAAAATAAAAGATATTGATATTTCAATAATTTTCATCATATGACATTCAATAGGCCCGTCAATATAAAGTGCTCGCGGGGCAATTACACTCCATTTTAAAAAATAGATTTAATGGATTATTTGCACACAGAGCCGATACTTAGTCCAAACCCTTCAAATGCCCGGCAGGTCGACAGATATCCTTAGCACAAGTTCTTACAAAACAACCTTTTAAATTATTTCATATATTATGTGAGAAACAATATGGACCACTTCAACTGGCGATCGTCTAACAAAAATGATGGAATCTTTTGCCTTCATGGGTATTCCACCATCTTCAATTTTATTGCTATTATGTGGAGCGTCTGACGTTTGCAAAACCACATCTTTTTTAAGGGTTCCAACGTACATAAGGCGGTAGAGAAATGGTAAACCGAGGCAAACCGGAGTTAAAGCCAATTGAACGGAACGAGAAAAATAAAGACAAGACCTATTTTTGTGTAGCTTGTGGAAACCCCGCAACACAAACCGCATTTTTTAAAGTGGAAGGTGCAACCATCGTTGAAAGATATTGCGATAAATGTGCCAAGACTGTAGGATAAGTCTGTTGTTGGTTCTGAACAAAGATAACAGCAAAGTCGGGGGACTGAATTTATAGACAATATAATAGCAGCGTTTAAAATGTTACCAATATGAAAAAATATCATTATCCTGCGATAGCTGTTGATGTTATTGTTGAGAGAGATGATCACCTCCTGGTCGTCCTAAGAAAGAAAGATCCGTTCAAGGGCTCTCTTGCAATTCCTGGCGGATTTATGAATGAAGGAGAAAGGGTCGAAGACGCGGCGACAAGAGAATTGCTTGAAGAAACAAATCTCAATATTGAACTAATCGATATATTAGGTGTATATTCTGCACCAAACAGGGATCCAAGAGGACATGTTGTTAGCATTGTTTTTGTAGCTAAAATGATAGGTGGCAACGCTAAAGCTGGAGATGATGCCGATTCATTTGAATGGTTAACTATAGAAGACTTGATTAAAAACAAACGTGTGGCTTTTGATCACATTAAATTAATAGAAGATTATCGTGAATGGAAAATATCTGGAGGTACATTCTGGTCTTCTAAAGAATGTAAATAACCCTGCCTTCATCAATTTTTTTAGCATTTTCATCATCTGCCAAGATTTTTGTCGATTGCTGTTGTACCGCCTTGTTGTGTCGGGTCTCCCTCTATACTATAGGCCTTTTCAGATGGGATCAGAAATTCGATTGTAGGAGATTGGCAAATGCACAAACTGCGAACAACAGAATTCCAACGAAAAACTTCTGAAAAGACCAGGGCTTTGAAATAAAGTTGCGATATTAATTAAAAAATGAATCAGTTAAGGAGGCAATTACATTAAGTCCCAAATCCTAGGATAATGGTTAATTAAAGTCATGAGAAATGCTTATTTTTAGTAGACCTTAAATGGAAGTATAATATACTACTCATAGAAAAAAAATGGACAGAAATTACTTCTTATATATTATAGCGTTTGTGGCTGTAAGTCTAGGTTTGGTACAACCAGTCTTCAACTTGAATCCGGCATGGGCTCTTGATATAGTAGGAACTCAGGGAAATGATGTAATACCCGGAACCCATAACAAAGACAGCATTTGGGGTCTTGGAGGTGATGACCGCATATGGGGTAAAGCAAGTGGTGACCACTTGTACGGCAATGACGACGATGATCGAATAAAGGGAAATTCTGGTAATGATGACATCCGTGGAGGAGATGGCGATGATGTATTAGAAGGAAATGAAGGATCTGACACGATCGATGGTGGAAAAGGTACAGACGTTATACAAGGAAATAGTGGAGATGATTATATAACAGGAGGAAAAGGACATGATATCATTGAAGGGAATAGAGGAAGCGATACTATTTACGGAGAGGAAGGAAAAGACTGGATAGCTGGCAACAGGGGGTCTGATTGGATATTCGGTGGACCTGGAGACGACAGGCTAAAAGGTCGATCAGGTTCAGATAAGTTGGCTGGAGGTAGTGGTGATGATCTCATTTGGGGAGGAAAAGGAAATGACGATCTACATGGTGGAAAAGGTGCCGACTTGATGTGGGGAGGTTCAGGGGCAAACCACTTTGATTGCGGCAGTGGGCATGATACTATAATGGACTTTGAACCGTCTAAAGGTGATACAAAAGAATCCAACTGTGAAGACTTTTAGTTTCATCTTTATGATGAAAGCTAGACTCTTTTTTTGTCTACGATCCAACATATTTTTATCCTAGGTGTCAAAGCTGAACCTTTCTTCATAGCAAGTTCTGTTGCTCTGTGATGAGGTATTTACTATAGGGCTAATTTTACCTCAGTATACTTTAAATTCTACGTATCCTTTTACTTTCGTGAGAAGTATGAAAACCAGTTCATTAAGTCAATTTGTAATAATTACCATATTCGCCATGGTCATTCTCACTATAAATGACTATCAAATAAAATTTGTATATTCACAGGATGAAGAGACTCCAGATTTTGGCGGAACGAAGGCTCCCTTCACTCCTTTACCCGAAAACGAGAGAAGTCCACCTCCGCCACCATCAAATGCTACGCAGGTGAACGAACTTCCAAAGAACCTATTTGTAGAAGAGAACGACACAGATAGCGAACCATTAGTTATTGCTAATAAAACTGAACTCCTTGAAGTTCTTCCAGCCAATGCGACTAGCGTTATTGAATTCATTGACTCATCGCTAAAGAATAGTACAGGCCAAGGCTTGTTGCCTCCAGGCATACTGAATAATGCGACTGAAGCGGGACAGCTCAATATGAGCTCAGCTCCAACTGACGAGAAACGAAATATAACGACCATTTTGGATTTCCTGAACAAGGCAAATTTGACCAAGGAAGTTCTTCCGCTGATCTCACCTGCTAACAAGAGCGCAACTTCAGAAGATCTAGAAGAGATAGAGGAACCACAACCTTCTAACGTCAGCGAAAATGCTACGACTTCAGTAGAACAACCACCTAGTGAAAATGCTACGACTTCAGTAGAACAACCACCTAGTGAAAATGCTACGACTTCAGTAGAACAACCACCTAGTGAAAATGCTACGACTTCAGTAGAACAACCACC